>JAXHVL010000057.1:0-73728 GCA_034189225.1 Thermodesulfobacteriota bacterium | reverse complement strand
TTGGGATTTTCTTTCTTCGGGATCGAAATCGCTATCGGGATCGAAATCGACGCTGTAGGCCGCTTGATCCTCTCGAACTTGGTAGCCTCTTCCGCCGAGACGGCTGAGGAGCATCGCGGCCATCTCGTAAACCCATGCAACGTAGCCTATCGAAAGACGATAGACATCCAGTTTGCTCGTGTCCAAGCGCCATATCTCTTCGATCCCGATAGCGATCCCGATTTCGATTTGGATTATCCCAACAACAAACCACGGAATAACACGGAAATGCACGGAAAAAGAAACAGATGACGACTTCAGTGCCTTTCCATGTTATTCCATGGTTGAAAAAGAGACGGCCATTGCATCAATCTCTTTTATCAGCGTCTCCACCAGCTGATTCTCAGGCACTTTTTTCACCACCTCGCCTTTTTTGAAAAGAACGCCGACCCCGTCGCCGCCGGCAATACCGATATCCGCCTCCTTTGCCTCACCAGGTCCGTTGACCACACACCCCATCACCGCAATCTTGAGAGGCGCCCGCATCAGAAGTGTATACCGCTCCACCTGCTCCAGAACGGCAAACAGATTGATGCCGCATCGGCCACAGGTGGGGCAGGAGATAATTTCCGGTCCTACCCGGCGGATATTCAGGGCGCGGAGAATCTCAAACCCCGCCCGGATTTCCTCCACCGGATCGCGGCTCAGGGAAACCCGGATGGTGTCGCCGATACCCTCGGCCAGCAACATGCCGATGCCCAGAGACGACTTGACCAGCCCCGGAAAAAGGCCGCCGGCCTCTGTGACACCCACATGCAATGGGTAATCGCAGCGTTGCGCCACCATGCGATAACTTTCCACGGTCCGGAACACGTCCGAAGCCTTCAGCGACAGCTTGATATCATAAAACCCGGCTTCCTCGAAAATGGCGATATTCCGGAAGGCGCTTTCCGTCATGGCTTCCGGGGTCGGCCCACCATGCATTTCCAGAATATCCTTTTCCAGGGACCCTGCATTGACACCTATCCGGATCGGAATGCCGACCTGCCCGGCCCGTTCGATCACCTTTAATGTCTTTTTTCTGCCACCGATATTGCCGGGATTGATCCGCAGCCCGTCCGCCCCCGAATCCATGGCGGCAACGGCCAGCCGCCAGCTGAAATGAATATCCGCAATCAGTGGAATATCAATGGCCGCTTTGATGGCGGCAACAGCATGGGCCGATTCTTCATCCGGCACCGCCACCCGAACGATCTCGCATCCCGCCTTTGTCAACCGGTTGATCTGATCAACAGTGGCCGCAACGTCCGGGGTTTTCGTGTTGGTCATGGACTGCACAGACACCGGCGCATCACCGCCCACGGGCACCCCGCCTATATTGATCTGCCGTGTTTTTTTACGCTGAATCATCAAAAGGCCTCATTCCAAGCCGTGGCCGGATTAAGATTTCCGGGCGCATCCCAGATCCTCTGCCAGGCCGCGTTCATCAACACCCGTAAAAACCCAGAATACAAAACTCCTGAATGTAATTCAAGAAAAATGGCGGGGCAACAATGATGCAATCCCGCATTAATGCTCGGGATATAACAGAACACACGGCGGCAATGTTTTCCGGTCTGCTTTTTCGTGGCAGCCGTCGTTTCATTCGTGCAAATTCGGGAAGATTCGTGGGCAAAAACAGGCCCACCAGTTGACACGAATCTGAACGAATTTTCAACAGCGGGAGGGCTCTACTTACGGAAAAACCACATGATCAGCGAAACAACGATGCTCACCACGATCATGGTGGTGATGGGGATATAAACCTTCAGGTCGGGCCGGTCGATGATAATATCGCCCGGCAGCCGGCCCAGGGGAATTTTATCCAGCACCGGCCAGAGCAGGCCGGCCAGCAGGACAATTACGCCTGTGCTGATGAGAATTTTCTGCATCACCTTCCGTACACGTCCTCCAGCCGGTCGATATCCGCCTTGTCAATGAAGCTGCCGGTCTGAACTTCGATGACTTCCAGGGGTATGGTACCGGGATTCTCCAGCCGGTGGGGCACGGCCAGGGGAATGTACACCGACTGATCCTCTTCAAGAAGAAAGGTTTCTTCTGCCTTGGTGACCCGGGCAATGCCGGAGAGGACCACCCAGTGCTCGGCACGGTGAAAGTGACGCTGGAGCGACAGCAGCTCGCCCGGCTTAACGGTCAGGCGGTTGACCCGGAACCGGTCGGTGGCAATAAGTGATTCACAGCTTCCCCATGGCCGGTAATCGGTCTTGTGGAACAGGGCTTCTTCTCTGTTATGCGTCTTCAGATAATTGACGATATGCTTGACATCCTGAGCCATGGTGCGGGGAGTCACCAGCACCGCGTCCGGCGTCTCAACGACGATATGGTCTTCCAGACCGACGGCCGCAACCAGCCTGGAATCAGCGCGCAGGTAAGAATTTTTCACGTCATGGGTGATTACATCGCCGGCTGTCACATTGTTGCTGCTGTCCCGTTCACCCACGTCCCACAAGGCCTCCCAGGACCCCAGATCATTCCATCCGGCGTCAAAGGGCACCATGATCCCGTTTCCCGTTTTCTCCATAACCGCGTAGTCGATGGAATCCGAGGGGCAGACGCCAAACGAATCAGCGTCAAGCCTGAAAAAATCCAGGTCATTCGCTCCCTTTGCCACCGAATTGCGGCACGCAGTCACTATATCCGGGGCAAACCGTTCCAGCTCGTCCAAAACGGTTCCGGCCCGGAACATGAACATGCCGCTGTTCCAGCAGTAATCACCGGAATCGAGATACGCGCGCGCCGTCTCCATATCGGGTTTCTCCACAAACGCCTCAATGGACACTGCGACCGGAACATCGCCAGCCACAGCCGTTTCGCTGGAAGCGGCGCCTTTTTTAATATACCCGTATCCTGTCTCCGGGGCCGTGGGCACCACGCCGAAGGTAACCAACGCGGCATCCCGCGCATATGCCTGGCCAACGGCCACGGCATCGTGAAAGGCCTGAATATTGCCGATAAAATGATCCGCCGGCAGCACAATGAGAAGCGAATCCATGTCCGTGTCCGCCGCCATGATCGCGGCCACGGCAACCGCCGGTGCCGTGTTCCGGCCCACGGGCTCCAGTACGATGGCACCGGGATTGATATTGGCCGCACGCAGTTGCTCGGCCACCATGAAACGGTGGTTTTCATTGCATATGACGATGGGGTCGCCCACACCGCCGAACGTGGCAATGCGTTCCACCGTATTCTGGAGCATGGTGCCCCCGCCCGTCAGGGTCATCAATTGTTTGGGGTAAAGCTCTCTTGAAAGGGGCCATAAACGGGTGCCGGAACCACCGGCAAGAATAACCGGAACAATCATCGAATTCTCCCACCAGTAACTATTGTTATTGCGTTTATTCAGTCAATAAAACCTGGTCCTCTGGGCCATGTCAGCGATAAAAGGCTATGCCGGTAAGGAGCAAAGCACGAAATTCGAAATTAGAAATTCGAAACAAATCCGAATATCAAATGCTCCAATGATCAAGCTGCGGGGCGCCCTTTCTTTTGCATACTTTTCTTTGACGGCTTCGTAAAAAGCTTCCAACCCCACTGCTGTGTTTTTGCAAGAAGTAACGTATTATGGCGGGATCGAAAGATTGCTTCGCCACTTCTACCTTTTCGTGATCGTAATCGACTGCCGTTTGATTAACCACGGAATACACGGAAAGGGCACGGAAAAAGGGAGCAAGATGGTTCCTTCCGTGCTCTTCCGTGTATTCCGTGGTTAAAAAAGATGCTTTGGTTTTAAATGAATTACCACGTTAAGTTCCTTGGAAGTCCAATTTCTTTGTTGCGCTACATCTCTCGTCATGTCACGTACGCTGTAGGGGCGAACCTTGTGTTCGCCTGATCAGAGGGCGAACACAAGGTTCGCCCCTACAAAAAATTCCTCGAGAGAAAGATTGACACGCCGCATCTTGAACTTTTTACTTTGCCGTCCCAAAGTGACTTTTTACGAGTGCATCTTCTTTGGGCGAGCAAAGAAAAGTATGAAAGAAAAATGGGGCGTTTAGCACAAATAACGGTAAAAAGCCAGACCATCCGGGCTGCCCCCCCTACCCCGTAAAGCCTGCCCGCTCAACGATGAACCAGGGGTTCAACAGGTCCTCCCGGTTATAGGTCATGGGCTCACCGGTTTCATAGCAGTAAAATTTTGCACCGGCACTGATGGCGATGGCATGACCGGCGGCGATATCCCACTCCATGGTGGGACCGAGACGTGGATATATATCCGCCGTCCCCTCGGCCACGAGGCAGATTTTCAGGGAACTGCCCGCGGAAACAAACGACACATCGCCGTACTCGGCTTTCATGGCTTCCACGTAGGCCTCTACTTCCGGCGTCAGATGGGACCGGCTGCCCACGATGGTGATACCCCCGGACGAGGGCCTGTCCAGGGGTAACTTTTCGGCCCGGTTCATCACCCCGGCAAGCTCACCGGCCTCGTGATCGGCCATGGCCGCCAGCATCGTCTTATCAACGATTCTGTAGGCACCGCGACCATGAAAACCAAAATAAAGAGTATTTTTTACCGGCACGAAAATAACCCCGAAAACCGGGATGCCGTTTTCCACCAGTGCGATGTTGATGGTAAATTCGCCGTTGCGCTTGACAAATTCCTTGGTGCCGTCAAGCGGGTCCACAATCCAGAGGGTGTTCCAGCTCCGGCGTTCTTCAAAGGGCCGTTTTTCACCCTCTTCACTGAGAATCGGAATATTGGTGGGAACCAGGGCCGCAGTAATAATCTCATGAGAACGCTTATCCGCCAGTGTCAGCGGCGATTCATCGGCTTTCTGCTCCACCTGAAAATCCGAAGCGTAAACGTCCATGGCGGCATTGCCAGCGGCCACGCTGGCGCAAAGCGCATCCAGAAAATAGCTCTCATTCATCATGTCAGTTCCATCGATGTTTTTTTGAAAAAAAGATAACGGGATAAAAAAACCGGAAGGGAAAAAGAATGGAGGCGGCATCCGGATTTGAACCGGAGAATGTCGGTTTTGCAGACCGATGCCTTACCACTTGGCTATGCCGCCCCAAAAAAAATGGAGCGGGAAACGGGATTTGAACCCGCGACTTCAACCTTGGCAAGGTTGCACTCTACCACTGAGTTATTCCCGCTCAGCAAATTAAATATATATTTTTACCTGCCCCTCCCGTTTTTGTCAACCCAAAAATTCAATGCGCCGGGGTATTTTCCCGGCGCATTGGAACAAATCTACATCAGGCCCAGTTTGAACTTCAGGGAGTTCAGGGTATTTTTCATCAGCATGGTGATGGTCATGGGGCCGACCCCGCCGGGAACCGGCGTAATAGAACCGGCGATTTCCTTGGCTGCGTCGAAATCCACATCCCCTTCCAGAATGGCCACCATCTTGTTGGGATCTTTTTTGCTGGGTTTTTCGCCCACGCGATTCACACCAACATCGATAACACAGGCCCCGGGTTTGATCCATTCGGGCTTGACAAGACCGGGAACGCCTGCGGCCACGATCAGGATATCCGCCCGCTTGCAATGTTCCGCCATGTCTTTGGTCCGGGTGTGAACCACCGTTACCGTTGAATTGGCACCCGGACCCTTCTGCACCATCATGTTGGCAATGGGTTTGCCCACGATATTGGACCGGCCCACCACCACGACCTCGGCGCCGCTCGTTTCCACACCGGCGCGCACGATCATTTCCTGAATTCCTGCGGGCGTACACGGCGGAAATTTCACCTCATTGCCGCCGATCATCAGCCGGCCCACGTTAACCGGATGAAAACCGTCCACGTCCTTGTCCGGATCGATGGCGTTGAGAACCTTCTTGTCGTCGATATGGTCCGGCAGGGGAAGCTGCACCAGAATGCCGTGAATGGAATCGTCGTTGTTGTACTTGTCGATCAGGGCCAGCAGATCCGCCTCGGAAATGTCCACGGGCTGAGAATCCTGAATCTCTTTAAACCCCACCCGATGGGCCGTCTTGATCTTCAGGGTTACGTAGGACATGGAGGCCGGATTTTCACCCACCAGAATGGTTACCAGGCCCGGTACCTGTCCGTGCTTTTCCTTGATATCATTGACCTCCGCCGTAATTTCCTCAAGAATTTCCTCCCGGATCTCCGTTCCTTTAATAAGCTGTGCACTCATGTCTAACACTCCTTTCCAATTATTGAATGGTTCATATTATTTCAAAAACACGCATTAATTCAAAAACCCGAGCACCCTGGGCAGCCAGAGTGCCACCTCGGGCATAATGAGAAAAAGGTTTATAGTCAATATAAATTCGTCCACCCGTTGCCTCCCACAATGCATCACGGATGGCAAACCCCGCATAAACCCCCTTGATGGCGGGATGGGAGACATTGGGAATAATGCATTTGTACTCTGCGCCCGAGGAATCGAAATCCGGCTTCCATTGATCCAGTTTTGACGGCTTCGTAAAAAGTCCAATATCTGCGTTGCGCTGCATCCCTCGTCACTGCGGCGTACGCCAAGTACGCCTCATTCCTCGGGAGTGATAGGGCTGCGCCGTATCTTGAACTTTTTACTTTGCCGTCCCAAATCTGACTTTTTACGGGACTATCAGTTTTGACCCGCCGGATTTTTCTTCCTGTTTCTCTTGTTTGGCCGCCGTTTCTGCGGCTTTATCGGCGGCCTTTTCCGCTGCGCCCCCAGCCTGTCAAACCGGAAGCGGTATCATATCCAGGCCGGCGGTTTCGTCAACATCAAACATGATATTCATGTTCTGAACCGCCTGGCCCGCCGCTCCCTTCACCAGGTTATCAATGGCGGAAACCAGGATCAGCCGGTCGCCGCCTTCAGTCACCTTCACACCGATATCACAATAATTGCTGCCACGGACGTATCGGGTTTCCGGAAATGTACCGGCATCACACAACCGGATAAACCGGCTGTCTTTGTAAAAATCGGCCAGTATCCCCAGTACATCTTCCGTCGCCAGACGCTGCAAAAGAGATACGTAAATCGTCGACAGCATGCCGCGGATCATGGGCACCAGGTGCGGCACAAAACATAAATCCACTTTGCCGCCGCTTTCTTCCGCCAGCACCGCCGTCATTTCCGGGGCATGCCTGTGGGCATCCACCTTATAGGCCTTGAAGGACTCCTGGACCTCGCAGATATGGGTGCCCAGCGAAGGCGATCGCCCCGCCCCGCTGACACCGGATTTGGCATCCGCAATGATCGATGTGGGATCAATCGCCCCGGCCCTGATCAGGGGCACCAGGGGCAGGAGCACGCTGGTGGGATAGCAACCGGGGTTTCCCACCAGTGCCGCACTTTTAATCCTTTGCCCATAAACTTCACAAAGCCCGTAAACCGTTTTTTTGCAGAGGCCGGGGGAGGTGTGAGACTGATAATGCTGCTCATACAGCGCCACGTCTGTAAACCGGAAATCCGCGGACAGGTCCACCACCCGGCAGCCATGATCCAGTATGTCCGGCACCAGCGCCATGGGCAGCTTGTGAGGCAGCGCAATAAACACCACGTCCGTGCCGGCACATACTTTCTCCGGGGCGTATTGCCCGCACATGAGGTCCACCATGCCCTTTAACGCCGGATAAACCTCGGTAAACGGTTTGTCTGTATACTGGCGTGAGGTCAACGCGGTTATTTCAACGTCCGGATGGCCGGCCAGCAGCCGCACCAGCTCGGCCCCGGCATATCCTGTCCCCCCGACAACTGCCGCCCTAATCATTTCCCGGCCTTTCTGCATCCGGCCCTGCTGTGACACAGCCCGTTGTTATGAAACCTTTCATCCGCTTTTTCCTTGTTTTCGAAAAGCAGTGCCCCCATCAATTGCGCCGGCCACTTAACCATCACCCAACCATTTAAAATAACGACACAAAAATCCTCCTGTCAATGGCGTACAATCCATAAATAATTTCACTTTTTGATCAAGATGGCAATAGATTTTTAAAAAAATAGAGGCAACACAAGAAGAAAGAAGGGAAGACGCAAAGAGGTTATCCGCTGGTGCCGTCCAGCACCGCTCGCACTTTAATAGCCATCTCCCGCTTTGAGAAGGGTTTTTGAACAAAACTGCCCCCCTCTTCGAGGACACCGCGATGGGCGATAACATCGGCCGTGTAGCCTGACATATAGAGGATTTTCAGCTCGGGATGAATCGTCCGGAGTTTTTCAGACAGTTGGCGGCCGTTCATTTCCGACATAATCACATCGGTTATCAGTAGTTCAATGTCACCGGAATTACGCTGCGCCTGATCGGCCGCCTCAGCCGGGGTAGCAGCAGAAAGTACTGTATAGCCCAGTTTTTCCAGCATTCGCGTCCCCAGCTTCAAAATGGACGTGTCATCCTCCACCAGCAGGACGGTCTCTCCCCTGCTCAACGGAATATCCGCCTTCCTTTCCGGTTTCAACGCGACTATCTGTTCCGACAATTTTTCTTAAAAGGCTTTGAATCCAATAACGCCGAAGCCGTGGAAGAAACCTGTTTTCTGTCCGATGTCTTCGCCGTCAAAGAAAAGTATGCAAAAGAAAGGGCGCCCCGTAGCCCTTCGTGGTTTATTTCAGGTTGTGAACGTTTCTGAACCGAACCGCCACATGGTCCAGTCCATACACCATGGTTTTGAGAAAAGCCTCTGTATTCAGGCCGTCATTTTTTTCCTTGACTTCATATGGATTTTTAGCTAAATATTTCGTTTGTTCGGGTGCTCGTGAAGCTTAGGGTTCGCCACAAAATAACTTGACCATTTGACTTGTTCTTTTTCCCGTCTTCTTTGTTGCTTCGTCGGTCAAATAGCTTGCTATTCTCCCTCCTCGCGTCTCGAAGACGGAAAAAATTCCGGCGCCAAATTTGCCCAACTTATTTTGTGACGAACCCTTAACAGGGAACCCCGTGAAAATCGGGGACGGACCCGCCGCTGTAATCGGGGACGAAATCCGCATAATGCCACTATCTTCCGACAGGATGAGGGGAAGGCGCGGAAATTAGGACAATCCGAGAGTCAGAAGACCTGCCCGAACATGAGGCATTCTCCTTACGGACAAAGGACTGCCTCAGGATCCAGTTGTTGGATAAAACAGGGATATCCCCGGATCGATCGTTTTCGGTCCGGGGTTTTTTTTTGCGCCGGACCCGGTTTTCAATTTCACTGGAGAAGGAGAAGAATTATGACCATTCGAGGCTACTTTATTTTTGCAATCGGGATCTTTTCACTGATCACCATCCTTTCGGCACCGGCAGGCGCGGACACCCCTGATTATTCCGCCGATAACCCTACTGACAATACCGCCGAAATGGACAAAATGGTGGTCACCGCAACCCGCACAAAAGAAAAAAAGCAGGATGTGAACGCCAACATTACGGTCATCGATGCGTTCGACATTCAATACTCAACCGCCGAAGACCTGGGAGAACTGCTTAATGAATACGGCGTGGGGGTCTCCCGCCAGTATCCCGGTGCTTCGACCCAGACAGGGGTCCGCGGCTTCCGGACCGATACGTTCGGAGACGAACTCTGCAGTCACGTGCTGATCATGATCAACGGCAGACGGGCCGGTACCGGCAATACCGCAAAAATTATGACCAAAAACATCGAACGGGTGGAAGTCATTCGGGGCCCCGCCTCTGTTCAATATGGTTCTGCGGCCATGGGCGGTGTCATCAACGTGATCACCAAACAGGGCACTGAACAAACCGAACTGTTCGCCGAAGGGACCATGGGCAGCCATCGTTATGGAGAAATCAGCGCCGGAGGATCCGGTAAGGCCGGCAACTTTGATTTTGCAGTGGATGCCACCCATACCACGGCCCACGATTACTATACCGGCGACAATACCAGATTCTACAATACCGGTTATGAAAAAAAGCAGAGTGTCACCGTCAACACGGGGTATGAATTTCTCCCGGCCAACAGAATCGGATTGTTCTACAGTTCCTTTAACGGCGATGAGATCGGCCTGCCGGGGTATTTAAGCGCCAATGACCTGGATGACTACAAAAACACGGACCTTGAATCCTTTGATCTGACCTACGACGGTGCAACACCGGACCGCCGCTTCGAATGGAAAGGCCGTTACTTTCAGACTGTCGATGAAAACGCATCGTTTGATCCATCGGCCAGCGACCCTTCCATGTGGTCTTCTGACAACGACGACCCCTATGAGACCGAAGCCGAACAACAGGGCGCCCAGGCCCAGGCGGGGCTCACCTTCGGCGGCACCCGGATTCTGGCAGGGATCGACTGGACACATTACGACATTTCCAGTGACGATTATGCGCCTTATGAATCAGAATACGACAATCCCGCCGTGTTTCTCTCCGGCCGGACCAAACTTGTGGACCGGCACCTGATTTTGTCGGCGGGAGCGCGTTATGACGATTACGAAGTGAAAATCACCCGTCCCACCGGAAGGACAGTTTCTTCGGACAATGTGGTCACCCAGGCAGGAGCGATCTGGCTGTTTTCCGAGCACCTGCGGGCCCGTGTCAAATACGGCGAAGCCTTTGCCATGCCGGCAGCCAAGGAACTGGCTTATGACTATGCAGACAGCATGACTCACTATGTGGGCAATCCGGGGCTGAAGCCGGAAAAAAGCAGCACCTACGAAGCGGGCATCGACTATTCGCGACAGGCGGTGGATGCGGCGGTTACCTACTTCTTCACCGATTTTGAAAATAAAATCGAAACCGTCACCATCGGCGGGGGGCAAACCACTACCTGGCGGAACGTGGGCAAGGCCAGGCTTCAGGGAATAGAAGGGTCGGTTTCCATGGACCTGGGCCTGCTTGCCGGAACCGCCTATTGCCTGAAGCCCTATGCCAGCGCCATTTACATGGCCGAATATGAAGACCGGACAACCGGCCGCGACCTTATGTACACTCCTGAATTCAAAGCCGCATACGGCCTTTCCATGACCGACTATAACGGTTTTTTTGCAAAGCTCAACTTTGTCTACACCGATTCCATGGCGGTCATGGACTATGAAACAACCGGTCAGCGCGTGACGATAGACGGGCACACCGTTGCAGACCTCATCATTCGCATGAAACTGGCGGATGTGGGGCGCAAGGGAAAGGTCTCCCTGAAAACGGAAATTCTAAACCTGTTTGACAAGAACTATGCTCACGTGAAAGGGTATCCCATGCCCGGCGCAAGGATATTCGCCGGCCTGCGGATTGATTATTGATGGACGGCTTCCTAAAAAGCTTTTTACGAAGTTCTCTAGTGTCCGTCCAGAAATTAGATATTTTGGTCGAGTTCAAGGAAGGCGAAAATTTTAACCGGAGGAATACTTTGTGTATTTTGAGGATTAAAATTTGAGCCTGACGCAGAAATCGGGCAAAATAGCAATTTATGGATGGGCACTCTCTAAGAGCGGGTCAGGAGTATGATGATGATAAACCGAAAAATGAAAATCCGGTGCCTGATCGGCTGTGCCTTGCTATGGGCGGCCGCCGGCACTGCCGCCATTGCAGCGCCCCCCCTTATCGGGGCGGACGGGAAGGCGCTTACGTTCGAAACATCGCCGCACAGGGTAGTGTCGCTGGTCCCCGCCGTTACGGAAGCCATCGTGGCCATTGGGGCGGCGGATGTCCTGTGCGGCATCACCTACCATGACGCAGATCTTCCGGGCATGGCGGACACGGCGGTGGTGGGCGGTTTTTCCGCTCCATCGGTGGAGGCCGTCAAGGTCCTTTCGCCGGACCTGATTTTTGCAACCGACATGCACACGGCGATCAAAAAGGCATTTTCCCGTCCATCGTGCCCTGTTGTCATGGTCTCCCGGGGCAGCCTGGCCGATCGCCTCACCGTCATCGAACAGATCGGCGACCTGTTTGACAAAACCGCCGCTGCCCGGGACCTAACACGATCCATTGAGGCGGACCTTTCGATGATTAAACAAAAAACCGAGGCCATTGCCCCCGACCGGCGAAAACGGGTCATCCGGCTTATGGGCCGGAAAAACGTCATGACGCCGGGTGCCGATTCGTTCCAAACCGAAATGATCCGCGCCGCCGGCGGCATCCCCCCGGCATTTACAGAAAAAGGGCCGGTGGTCGAGGTCTCAAAACAACAATGGGTGGATTTCAATCCTCAGATCATTTACGGATGCGGCAGGGAGAGAAAAATCGCCTCGGTCTTTTTCGATAAACCCGGATGGCGGGATGTGGATGCGGTCAAAAACAACCGGATTTACTTTTTCCCGTGCGACCTGACCTGCCGGGCATCGGTCAACACCGGCGGGTTTGTTTCATGGCTGGCGGCCCGGATTTATCATGAGGCCTTCGCCGATGCCGCAAATCTGGTGCGGCCCGAAAAGGTGGTGCGGCAATCACCGGTGTCCCAACACCCCGACTATATTAAAAAGGCCGCCATAGCCGAAAGCCATATTTACGATTTTGTCAATAAAACCCTGATCCTCGACCTGGAAACGCCCATGACCGTCCTGTCCTCCCTGGAGGGCTGGCGGACAGAGATTCATGCGGTGGGCAATCACTATGCCTCCCCGCCCTGCTGGGCCGTGGCCCATTCCACTGCGCTGGGCACCTTCCGGAAACGGGTATGCCGGGTGATTGACAGGGGGCCGAAGCGCATCAGCCTCCTTTTCACCGGCGCGGATATGGACAACCTGGCCGTTACGGAAAAACGTTACAGGCAGATTACGGTTTGGGCCTATGTTACCGCCGGCGTGGAGTCCAATGCCTTGCGTATGGGCAGCGACAGCGGTCTGTTTTATGAAAAACCCGGCACCATCAACATCATCCTGATGACCAACCGGCGGCTTTCCCCCCGGGCTATGACACGGGCCATCATCACTGCCACGGAAGCGAAAACCGCCGCGCTCCTGGACATGGACATTCGCAGCAGCAAAGCATCAGGCGCATACCGGGCCACCGGTACCGGTACGGACAACATCATCGTTGTTCAGGGAAAGGGCTCGCCCGCCGACAGCACCGGCGGCCATTCAAAACTCGGCGAGCTGATCGCCAAAGCCGTTGATGATGGGGTCCGTACCGCCATTGGCCGGCAGAATCACCTGACCGCCGGCAGAACGGTTTTTCAGCGGCTCAAAGAGCGGGATATCTCGATTTTCGGCCTGCTGGGCGGACAGTCCTGTGAATGCGGAAAATCCGGCCCTGAACTGGCCGGCGCCATGGAAAAAATTCTCCTTGATCCGGTATATGCAAACTTTATAGAATTATCCCTTGCATTGAGCGATGATTATAAAAAGGGTCTGGTCAGCGATTTGACCGCTTTTAACCGGCTGGCGGATGAAATGACAACATCTATCGCCGGCGGGCCGGTAACCGGAGAGAAAACCCTGGTGACCCAAAAAGATATACCGGTGGTCATCAGGACCGCCCTGAACGCGGTTCTGACCGGCCTCGCTTCCCGGGAACCTTGAAGGCCATCCCAGCCAGAAAGGCTGGCTTTGGTTAATCCACTAACAGGCTTTGATTCGTCATAAGGGTTCGTCACAAAATAAATTGGGCAAATTTGGCGCCGGAATTTTTTCCGTCTTCGAGACGCGAGGAGGGAGAATAGCAAGCTATTTGACCGACGAAGCAACAAAGAAGACGGGAAAAAGAACAAGCCAAATGGTCAAGTTATTTTGTGACGAACCCTAAGAAACAATATATGTTTAACATGCCCATAAAACCCCTACTATCCGCCACAATTATCATGGCCCTGCTGGCTGCCGTACCTGCCTTTGCCGGAACACCGGAACGCGTTGTCTCCCTGGGGCCCATCATCACCGAAACCATTTACATGATCGGTGCCAATAACCGCCTTATTGCCGACACCACCTATTGCAATGTACCGGCGGATGCCAGATCCAAAATCAAAATCGGGTCGGTCATTCAGGTGGATGTAGAAAAAATCGTGTCCCTGAAACCGGACCTGGTGCTCGCCAGCGCTCTTGCCCGAAAAAGGCAGCTTGAATTAATGGAAAAACTCGGCCTGCGGGTCATCCAGTTCAACAATCCCGAGACCTTCGCCGAAATGTGCGACATGACACGCCGGATCGGCCAACTGATGGGCAAGCCGGCTGCGGCGCGCCGCATCACAGAAAATGCTCGGCAGGCGGTGGATGCCATCATCAGCCGGACGGCTGATCTGCCCCGGCCAAAAGTTTTCATGCAGATCGGGCTCAAGCCCCTCCACACATCGCCCCGGGGGACGTTCACCAGCGAATACATCGAGTTCGCCGGCGGCATCAACATCGCCGGCGGTGTCGGTTCCGGCAATTACAGCCGGGAAAACGTACTCAGGGAAAATCCGGATATCATCCTGATCGCCACCATGGGATCATCCAAATCCGGTGCTCTGAAGGAAAAAGAAACCTGGATGTCCTATTCAACGCTCAAGGCGGCCCGCAACAACCGTATTCATATACTTGACCCGGAGGCCGTATGCAGTCCCACCCCGGTAAGCTTTGCCGAGACGCTCAAGGAGATCGTGACACTCATTCATCCTGATCTTTCCGATCCCGATCTTTCTAATCTTATGCAGATGCAGGCATGCGGCCCATGAAGAACCGGCACACAAAAAACAGCCTTACGGTCGGCGTCCTGTTCCTGATGCTCATGGCGGCCTGCGCCCTTGCCCTGTTCACCGGCTCGGCAAAAATTCCTTTGACCGAGATTCCCGGCATTCTTTTGAGCGATACCGAAAGCGTGTCCCGCAGCATTATTTTCGGCATCCGCCTGCCACGGCTGCTCCTCGGCCTGGCCGTGGGCGGCGCTCTCAGCCTTGCCGGCACCCTTCTGCAGGGCATGTTCCGAAACCCACTTGTGGAGCCTTATACGCTGGGCATCTCCGGTGGCGCCTCCCTGGGGGTCTGCCTGAACATCACCTTTCAATTGCACGCCCTCATCGGGGTCATCGCCTATCCCCTGTCCGGGTTTCTCGGCTCCCTGACCGTTATTGTCCTTGTTTATCTTCTGAGCCGGAACGCGGGAACGCTGAAAACAAACGGCATGCTGCTTACCGGGGTCATGATCAGTTTTGTTTCCGCTTCCCTGGTGATGTTTATCATGGCAATTTCCGAAAGCCAGGACATTCACGCCATTGTTTTCTGGATCATGGGGTCTCTTGACGTCACCAAAACGCCCCTCGTGATCATCGCGGTTTTTGGCGCGCTGGGCGGCCTGCTGATTGCCTACCTGTTCTGCCTGGACCTGAACGCCCTGGCCCTGGGCGAAGAAGACGCCTTTCACCTGGGGGTGAACGTGGACAGGACCAAAACATGGCTGTTTATCATTGCCTCGATGCTGACCGGTCTGAGCGTTTCCGTGGCGGGCATCATCGGTTTTGTGGGTCTTATTGTGCCCCATTTCATGCGGATGATCACGGGTGCCGATCATCGCTGGCTGCTGCTGGAATCGTTCCTGGCCGGGGCCGCCTTTCTCGTGTTCTGCGATATCACCGCCCGGACCATTATCTCCCCCCTTGAGCTGCCTGTGGGGGTGATTACGGGTATCATCGGCGGCATCGTGTTTATCTATGCCCTGGGAAAAAAGCAGATTGTGCTATGAGTGAACCGATTCTCACAACAGAGGGGCTTTCCTGCGGCTATGCCGGTGATGCCGTGCTGTCGGATATCAATATCGAAATCCATACCGGGCAAATTATCAGTATCATCGGCCCCAACGGCGCGGGTAAGACAACCCTGCTCCGGGCGCTCACCCATCACCTGAAGCATCAGCAGGGCACCATTCGCTTTGACGGACGGGACATCACCACCATTGCCCGCCGGGAGCTTGCGCGCAAAATCGCAGTGGTCGGGCAAACCACGGAACAGCCCATGATGCGGGTGGAAGATTATGTCCTTCTGGGGCGACTGCCGTATTTTCGCCGCTACCAGCTGATTGAATCCAAAACCGATAAGTCCATTGCCCGGCACTATATGCGGCTCACCAACACCTGGCGGCTGAAGGATGCGAAAATGAACGAAATCAGCGGGGGGGAGCGCCAACTGGCCGCCATTGCACGGGCCCTTACACAGGAACCCGCCCTCCTGCTCCTGGATGAACCCACATCCCATCTGGATATCACCCATCAGCAGCAGATAATGGAACTGGTGGCCAGCCTGAACCGGGACCTGAGCCTGACCGTGCTGATGGTGATTCATGATCTGAACCTGGCATCGGAATACTCGGACCGGCTGATTCTGCTGGATGGCGCCGCCGGTCGCGTTCATCAATCAGGCCCGCCCGATATTGTTCTGACCAACCAGGCCATTCATTCGGTATACAAAACGATCGTCAGAATCGGCACCAATCCAGTCTCCGGCAGACCATGTGTGTTTCTTATAAAAACACCGCCGGTCGGAGACTATTAACCCCGTAAGCGTCTTCTTTGGGCGAGCAAAGAAGATGCACTCGTAAAAAGTCTGATTTTTTGACCATGAAGCGCATGAAGATCATGAAAAAGTAAACATCCGACCCCAGAGGGGCCGGCTTTGGTTACCCCTATAAGGGGATTGTTTATAGTCTGAACTCACCCTTCATGTCCTTCGTGAACTTCGTGGTTCAATTGTCTGGAGTTGATTACCACGAAGAGCACGAAGGTCACGAAGATAAATGCATCGCATTGATGCCCCGGAACACTCCGGTATCTGTTTTGGTCATTGGAAAATTTGATATTCGGATTTGTTTCGAGTTTCGAATTTCGAATTTCGTGCTTTGCTCCTTACCGGCATAACCTTTTATCGCTGACCTGGTCCAGAGGACCGGGTTTTATTGACTGAAATAAAAAATTAACAGTAATTTCAACTTCATGCTCTTCATGTTCTTCATGGTTGAAATAAAAATATCTCTTTATGGTACTTCCAAGGAACTTGTTTTTTTGTGGAAGGCTAAAGCCTTCCGTTACATGAATTGAGGCCATTATCGAATCAGGGGATATTGCCTCGGTTTGTGTAGCGGAGGTCTTTAGACCTCCATAAGTTACTTTCTGCAAAAACGCCGCCATGGGGTTGGAAGCTTTTTACGAAGCCGTCAAGTATTTATTTTTTTCCTTGACACTTGGTAAATAATATTTTATTAATAATAGCTGAAGATATTGTATATTTGCTGTTCAGATTCTCATTGTTGAAGACAAAAGAGGGGATTTTTTTGTCAAAATCCCTTGACCCCACACGTGCCTGCCGGCATCAGGCCGGCAGAATCTCCACCACCGTCCGTTCAAACCCCCCGCCACCGGATCGGCTATAAGACCGCCGGACGACCTTGAGCCGGTTCTCGGCAAAAAGCTGAATACATTCGGGGTATAACGCCCATTCCCGACGAAGCCCCTTTTCCTTTACACTATCGAGGGTATCATCGGGCAGAATATCAAAGGCGCGCTGTCCGATAATGGGCCCGGTATCCTCGCCATAATCGATAAAATGCACCGTGCAGCCAGCGACTTTGCACCCATACCGGAAAGTATCCCCATACCCGTCCAAACCCGGGAATGCCGGCAACAGGGCCGGATGAATATTCATAATCCTTAACTGGTCGGCCGCAACATTGACCCGGTCAATAAAATAAGGGCTCAGGTTTCGCATAAAACCGGCCAATATCAGAAGATCAAAGGGATACGCCGCCATGGCTTCGAGAAGCCTTGCTTCGGCCACCGCCCGCGTCAGCAGGAACTCCTTTATCCGCTCATACGGGGTATTTTCCGTAAGAAACGCGACTTTAGACGCCACATCCCCGGCGTCGTAATCATCGGGCAGCAGCAGTGTATCCGGGGCATTTCGGTAGACATCAATAATTTCGCTGTAATTCACAAAAAACGTCGGTATACCAGCCGCCTTCGCATGATCAAGCCCGGCGGCAGACGGGTTGTCGGCCCCGGCAAAGACAACACGGCCGTCTATCTTCCCTTCCTCGCAGGCCCGTATCACTGCGGTCAGGTTGGTGCCACTTCCTGATATTAATGCGCCGATGCGTATCATTAAAGGCCATCCCTTTCTGAGCTCAATGCAGGCACTGGGCCATGCTTTATAAACCAAACCCCGCGCAAGTTACTTACTGCAAAAACGCCGACCGGGGTTGGAAGCTTTTTACGAAGCCGTCAAGAGTGCCGGCCACAACGCCAGCTACCCTTCTTTTTCGCATGGACCGCGGCAATTATCAACCAAAAATCAAATTGCATCGCTGCGCCGCCTGTGATAAGATACCATTTAAAATATTGTTCTGTGTTGCGGCATCGAAAACAAATCATTCGGCACAAGCCGAAGCGGATTCAGATCCCCGGCGCAGGCACCCCCAACCCTGCAAATTAAAAACAAGGGAGAGATTACCATGGCGGGAAATGTAATGGAAATCAGTGATAACAATTTTGAAAATGAAGTGCTGCAATCCGATAAACCGGTTTTTGTGGATTTCTGGGCGCCCTGGTGCGGCCCGTGCAAGGCGATAGGCCCCGTTGTTGAAGAACTGGCCGCGGACTTTGATGGACAGATCAAGTTCGCCAAATGCAACGTGGATGACAATCCGGCCACTCCCACCAAGTACGGTATTCAGGCCATTCCCACCCTTATCCTTTTCAAAGGGGGAGAAGTCGCCGAACAGATTACCGGCATGGTCCCCAAGGCCAAACTCGAAGAAACCCTGAAAAGTGTTTTATAGCAAGGAAAAACAATGCAGACCATCGATCATGATCTTGTCATTATCGGAGGCGGACCGGCTGGCCTTACCGCCGCCATTTACGCTACGAGGGCCCGGCTTAACGTTTTGCTGATTGAAATGGTGGTCCCGGGGGGCCAGGTTCTTGTGGCCGACTGGATTGAGAACTACCCGGGATTTCCCGACGGCATCAGCGGTGCGGATCTGGTGATGAAAATGAGCGAACAGGCCCGGAATTTCGGCATCACCATCGAGTCCGAGGAAGTCACCGGTCTGGACTTCAGCGGGGATACAAAAAAAATTGTGCTGGGTGACCGGACCATCACCGCCCACGCAATCATTATTGCCACGGGCGCCTCCCCCAGAAAACTCGACGTTCCCGGGGAAGACCGCTTTTTCGGCAAAGGCATATCATCCTGCGCCACCTGTGACGCCCCGCTTTATAAAGACAAAGTACTGGCAGCGGTGGGCGGTGGTGACACAGCGGTCCAGGAAGCGATTTTTCTGACCAAATTTGCCAGTAAGGTGTATCTTATTCACCGTCGGGACCAGCTGCGGGCCACCCGGATTCTGCAGGAACGGGCACTGGCAAACGACAAGCTGGAAATTATATGGGACAGCGTGGTCACCGAGATTGTCGGCGGGCTTACCAGTGTTGAAAAAGTGACGGTAAAAAACGTAAAAACCGGTGATACCAGGGAGATCCCCGTGGATGGATGCTTCATATGGGTTGGCATTGATCCCAACGCCGGTTTTGTCGGCAATACCCTTGACAGCGATGCGAGCGGGTTTATCATCACGGACCAGCGGATGGAAACATCCGTGCCCGGCGTGTTTGCGGCCGGTGATGTGCGAAATACGCCGCTCCGCCAGATCGCCACTTCCGTTGGAGACGCCGCCATTGCCGCGCATGAGGCCGGGGAATATATCGAAAAGCAGGATAGATAGCCGACACCGCCCAATATTTCTCATGAAATATTCGGGTCAGCCCCTTATCACCGAAATGGTGGGCCCCACGGAAAGGGTCAGCCGCCTGGCCGTGGCATACAAATCTCCGTCCATCATCCAGGGGGTCCGTTCATGGAAATCAATGGTTACTCGCGATGCAATGCCGTTGTATATCATTCTGGGGTGGGAAAACGCTTTACCCAGCCAGAGCGAAGGGACCTTCGGCACCAGGTCGGAGGGCGTCATGTTTCCGGCCAGCAGGTGAAAACAACCCGGTTTTTCATAAGCCCGGGGCGTGGGGGTAAAGCCCAGCCCCAACTCCCTGACCGTACACCCCAGAACATAAATGTATTTGTTCTCCGCCATGACCTTCCCGTCTATGGTCATCCGACACGGAAAGGGTTTGAACAGGGCCCTGTTGTAGCCGGTGCGAAAGGCCGCACTGAAAATCATTCGCGTGACCATTCCCGCCGCATGTACGGGCCCGGGCCTGGGCGCCGCATAATACGTTTCAAGGAAGCGGGCCACCACACCGGCACCGGTCAGAAACCCGACATGATCGTTCACCCGCATGAGATGCTGGGCTATTGTTTCAAAGGACCGGTTGTTTTTATAATTTTCAACGATACGGGTTAAAAAGCTTGCGGCATTGATCTTAAGCTTGATGGAATTGGGCACCGTATTCATGGTGCCGCTGCGAAGAAAGGCGAACATGGGCAACGGGCTGTCCTGATAGACGTGCATGACCGCGGACAACACCTTATGCAGCGTGCCATCCCCCCCACCCACGGCAATGACATCAACCTTCTCCTTGGAAAATACCTGAACCGCCCTGGCAAGGGCATGGATATCATCGGTTCTGAAAAATACGCCGTTGTCGCCCAGTATTCGCCTGAAGGTTTCTTCCCGCCCCGGTGCATGATTATTCCTGCCGGCACGGGGATTGTAAACAATCCCGATCCCGCCCATTAAACCTTTTTCACTCTTTGACTTTCAGTTTCTGGTCGGGATATATCCGGTTGGTGTCAAGCCCGTTCATGGCCTTTAATTCATCCACCGTGAGATCGTATTTCCGGCTGATACTGTAAACCGTGTCGCCCTTTCGTACCTGATACCAGGCATCGCCCTGCCCCTCTTCCGCCGACTCCCCGGAAGGGGGTGCCGAAGAAGATGCCGCGGCTTTTGCATCACTTTTCTTCTTCTCAGTCGCAGGTTTTTCAGGCACAGCCTTTTCCGGGGCGGTTTGTTCCTTTACCACCGGCTTGCCGGTCTTTTTCTCGCCGGCCATCCCAAGCTTTGCTTCAATATCACTGATACGGAACATCAGATCCGCTTCGAGCTTTCCGTATTCCGAGGCGACTTTTTCAAATTCATCCATACGGGTGGCCAGGCGTTCAATCCGGTCGCCACTGAACGCCAGGGCATCCATGCGGGCTTCCAGTGTATTCAGCCGGTCCTGTAACGATTGAATATCCTTTTTTGAAACCTCACCGCCGCCCTTTGTTGCCGCAACCACGATCAGAATAATTATCGCCACGACACAAACCGCCAATACGGCCATCAATGCTCTGGTGTTCTGGAGAATATTGCGGGTCATTTGCCCCTCCTGTAGTCAATAAATGTTGACAATATTGCCGTGCCGGCGCCTGACGCCCGTTGCACTGCCGGTACTGCTGGCTTTTGCCCGCTTGCGCGGACAGCCCTTTTTCTGATATAGATAAGTATTATGAATCAAAATATTTCTGGCACTATACCCGTTTGTAGGCGGGATGTCAAACACCGGTATCGAATGACCGCCGCGTGTCATGATGGTTGAAAGGCCAGAAACGAATGACGGGCGGGAAATGTCATAATCAAAAGGAGATTAAGGCGGCATGCTAACGGAGAAACAACTTGACAGATACGCGGATGTACTGTTGTGGGGACTTGCAAAATCCCGGAAAAAAAAATTCAAAAAAAACGATATTATGATGGTGCGCTATGACCGGTCGGCCGCGGGACTGGCGGAAATCATTCACCGCAAGCTGCTTGCGGAGGGGAAAAATCCGGTGATGCGCACCGGCTTGACCCCCGCCATGGAGAAAAATTTTTTCAGCCTGGCCGATGAGACCCAGCTGACTTTTCAGGCCCCGGGCGAGCGGGAGCTGATCAAAAACCTTAACGGCAGCATTTCGCTGCTCGCGCCCGAATCCCTCACCCACCTGGAAAATATTGATCCCCGGAAAATCGGCAAGGCCGCCGCCGCCCGAAAACCCCTTCGGGACATTCTGGATGCCAGGGAGAACAAGGGAGAGTTCGGCTGGACCCTGTGCATGTATCCCGGCGGGGAAATGGCCCGTCATGCCGGTCTTTCCATCGAAAACTACACAAAACAGATTGTGAAGGCCTGTTTTCTGGACCGGGAAAACCCTGTTGAGCAATGGGAGTCGGTTTTTAAAAAGGCCGTGGCCATAAAACGCTGGCTCAACCGTATGAAGATCAGCCATCTTCATGTGGAATCCCGGAATACGGACATCGAGATTGCCCCGGGTGAAAGCAGAAAATGGGTGGGCATCTCCGGCCACAATATACCCAGCTTTGAACTTTTTTTATCACCGGACTGGCGGTATACCCGCGGCACGTATTTCGCGGACATGCCCTCCTACCGCAACGGCAATTACATAAAAAACCTGAAAATTGAATTCAAGGACGGTGTGG
This sequence comes from Thermodesulfobacteriota bacterium, assembly GCA_034189225.1. Classification (GTDB taxonomy): domain Bacteria; phylum Desulfobacterota; class Desulfobacteria; order Desulfobacterales; family Desulfosudaceae; genus JAXHTY01. The sequence goes on along the minus strand of JAXHVL010000057.1, from coordinate 51,475 downwards.
CAGCCACTATCACCGCCGAAGAGGGGCAGTCTTTTGCCCGAAAACTGCTGGACACCGATGAGGGGGCCGCCAGAATCGGCGAATTTTCGCTGACGGACAGACGATTCTCCAAGATCAGCCGGTTTATGGCCAACACCCTGTTTGATGAAAATTACGGGGGCCGGCAGGGAAACTGCCATATCGCACTGGGGGCTTCATATGCGGACACTTTTGCCGGCAATCCAACAGAACTCACCAAACCCCGCAAACGGAAACTGGGATTCAACGATTCGGCTATTCACTGGGATGTCATCAACACCGAGAAAAAACGGGTGACCGCCATTCTTGTCTCCGGAAAAAAGAAAATTATCTATGAAAACGGGGTCTTCGCCATTTAAAACGGGATATGGTAAATACCCATATCACCGGGGTTATAACCGATGCTTGATCCGGGTAACTGGCCGTCCTACCTTGATTCCATATCCATCATATCCATCATGTCCATCATATTATCCATCATATCCATCATTCCATCGGACTTACTGTTCAGTTCTTCCCTTGCCGCCATCACTATGAAATGTAATCGGTTCAATATATTTACTTCACTTGTACCGGGATCCATGTTGAGAGAAAGAAGGTTGAGCTGGGGATACAAAGTCTTTAGTTTTCGTTCCAGACCATTACCGGTAATATGGTTTGCAAGACAGCCAAAAGGTTGCAGACATACAATATTACCGACTCCATCCTTTAACATTGCTATCATCTCCGCGGTCAGAAGCCAGCCCTCACCGGCCTGATTGGCAAGACTTGCGGTCCTGCTTGCCGCTTCTGCCAGATCCCTCAGTCCATGGGTTTTTCGATAATACCGGAAATTTTGCATAACCCGTTCCTCCTGAGACAAATAATGCCGCGTATACTTGTCCAGTGCGCTTGTCAGCAGTCTGTCTGTCACGGAACGCTTCAAATGTGCCTTTTGGTTGAATTCCTCATTAACAAATCTCTGCATGAAAAACCCTGAGAGCGATGGTAAAACCACCTCAACTCCCTGTCCGATAAGCCATTCTACGATGTTATTGTTGGAAAAAGGGTTGTACTTGACAAAAATTTCTCCCAGTACTCCCACTACTGGGACAGGCTCGTTTGTAACGTCTACCATATTAAATTCAGAGATCGCTTCTTTGAGCAAATTTAGAAGCCTGCCAAAATCTGCTTCTTCTGCCCACGTTTCCATTCTGGAGAGATATTTCTTATGTATTGCCTTCGATTCCCCTGCACTTATCTCACGTGCAGCTGTGGCAAGATACATTCTGGCAAGGGCATCGGTAAAGATAAGCCCCATGCCCAACTGCCTGACCAATCCCTTTTTATCTATAGCAAATCCCGACTGCAAATCGTCCACTGAAAGTGATAATACGGGCACATCGCTAAACCCCGCACTGATGAGCGCCTTTTTTGTGAGAGGAACATAATTGGATGCCCTGCACTGTCCTCCCGTCTGGGTGAGCATGACAGCTGTATGTTTCGGGTCATACTTTCCTGATTGCAATGCTTTGATAATATCTCCTACGACAATAATAGCGGGATAACACATATCATTGTTGACATACTTGAGGCCAGTATCCACAGAAGCTCTGTTCGGAGGGGGAAGCAATTCTAACCTGTGGCCGATGGTTCTTGAAACGGCAGGCATGGGTGGTGAATATAACGGAGAAAACCATGGCACAATTACAGTCCGCCCTCTGTCTTCCGACATAAAATCGCGGTTTGTTTTTTTCTTTATCCTCCTTGCCTTTTGCCCTTTGCCTCCCACCTCTTTTATAGCCTCCAGCATGGAGCGGAGCCGGGTCTTTACTGCTCCGAGATTGGTGATTTCATCCATCTTGATAAGAGTATAAATCTTTCCGGCATCTTTTATTATTTCTCTTGCCTCATCAGCGGATATGGCATCCAGTCCACAACCAAAGGATGTGATTTGAACCAGTTCCGTATATTCAGTGTCAGCCACATACTTTGCAGCGGCAAGGAGTCTATTCGTATATGACCACTGTGTAAGGACCTTGCTGTCTTTCAAGGCATATTCCCCCGCAATCGGAACCGCATCCTCCGAAATGACATCAACCCCCATCCCTGACAACAACTCAGGAATACCATGACTGACAAGCGGGTCAATATGGTAAGGTCTTCCAGCTAATACAACGACAGGGCGATTATTTGTTCCGGCATTGTCAATAACACTAACCGCCATTTCTTTGATTTGATCTTTATATTCTTTATGGGCTGCTATCCCCTTGTCTGCAGCCTGAGAAACGATATTTTTACTTATCCCGAATTGTCTTGCAAAAGAATAAAGCTGCTTTTTAAGAAGAGCGGAATCTTTAAAACTGATAACAGGGCTATCAACCGGTATTCCATATTTCCCCTCCGGGTCTATGGAGCTTCTAATCACATCGGGATATCCGGTAACTATGGGACAGTTAAAGCTGTTCATGGTATCACGGCACTCTTTATTTTCATAAACCACCGTAGGATAAAATATCCGGTCAACACCCTTTTCTATTAAATTGACTACATGGCCGTGGACGAGTTTTGCCGGAAAACAGATATTGTCCGACATAACCGTTCCGGTTCCCTTTTCAAACAATCCAATACTGGATGTATCAGATAGAACTAACCTAAAGCCACACTCCACAAGAAAGGCAGACCAGAAAGGAAAGTTCTCATACATATTCAGGGCACGGGGAATACCAAACGTCAAAATCGGTGACCTGTTCGGTTCCGTTTTGCGGTCAAAAAGCAGCTTCAACTTTGCGGCTACAAGATTTTCCCCGTGTTCTTTAGGGGAAGATCCATTTGAAAAATAACGCTCACAGCGGTTACCGGTAAAATAACTCCTGCCATTTTTAAATGTTATTTTCTTTACACCGCATTTGTTTTCACATCCCTTGCAATGAAGATCTCTTGCCGTAAAGGTAACTTCCTGATCAAATGGACTGAATCCGGAAAATCGTGAAACCTCAGCGGAGCCTGCCTGATAGTTCTGAAGTGCAGTAAGCGCAGCCCCATATGCGCCCATCAATTCGGAGATGTCAGGACGTATTACTTCTCTTCCGATCAGAATTTCAAAGGCGCGCAGTACTGCGGGATTTCGAAATGTGCCTCCCTGGGCAACGATTTTTTCTCCCAGTGTTCCGGAATCTCTCATTTTGAGGACTTTATACAGGGAATTCTTTATCACCGAATATGCAAGCCCGGCAGAGATATCTGAAACGGTTGCACCCTCTCGCAGCGCCTGTTTGACCCTTGAATTCATAAAAATCGTGCATCTGGTTCCCAGATCGAAGGGTGCATTTTTCTGACACGCAAGCCCGGCAAATTCGGAAACATCATAGCCGAGTGAATGGGCAAAAGTCTCAATAAAGGAACCGCATCCCGATGAGCAGGCCTCATTGACCTGAATGTCTGATACAGCTCCATTATCGATACAAATGGCCTTCATATCCTGACCACCGATATCAAGAATAAAAGATACATCTTTGTTAAAAGACCTCGCCGCCCGGAAGTGCGCCATTGTTTCTACCACGCCGTAATCCATAGCAAGGGCTGCCTTTATCAGGTCTTCCCCATAACCAGTTACCGCTGTTCTGACAATGTCTGGTGTTACTCCGGCCCGTTTGAACTCTCTCTGAAACTCTTGCAACCCTTTTTTTACTGCATGAATTGAATCACCATTGTTGGGTGCATAATATGTCAGGGCAACCCTTTCCTGATAATCAATAAGAGCTATCTTTGTTGTGGTGGACCCGGAATCAATACCTAAAAAACACTTCCTGTCCTTAATCTGAGAGAGATCTGTTTTTTTTACATTGTGCCCCGCGTGTCTTTTCTCCCAAAGCTGAAATTCTTCAGCATCACTAAACAGCGGGGAAAGCCTGTTGATTTCAGATGCCTGCAGCACTCGTGTTTTGCCTGTTTTCATCAATTGAATGAGCTTTTGAACTTTAATCTTGAAGCTCTGGTCGTCCTTGTTCTCAACACTGATCAGGGAATGGTTGAGAGCTGCACCTATGGCAGGAATGAATTCAGGGTGCTCAGGAATAACAAGATCTTTCTTTTCGTTCAGGCCAAGGATGTCGATAAAGGCCTTCTGTAATTGTGGAAAAAATTTAAGAGGTCCACCTGCAAAAAGAATCTTCTTTTTGATATCAGAGCCGCGGGCAAGGGTGGTAATTACCTGAAGCGCTACAGCATGAAAAACGGAAGCCGCAATATCTTCCCTGGAAACCTTATTGCTCAAAAGAGCTTGAATATCCGTTTTGGCAAATACACCGCACCTGGAAGCTATTGAATGCACTGAAGTGCTTTCTTCCGCTAAGCGGTCTAAACCAGCAGTTGATACATCCAACAATACGGCCATCTGGTCGATAAATGCTCCTGTGCCGCCGGCACAGCTACCGTTCATCCTGATATCAGGACGGAAATGATCATCAAATAATACGATTTTAGAATCTTCACCACCAATTTCGATAAATGTTCTTACGTCAGGATAACAGGTCTTTATCAAGTTTGCCGAGGCCACCACTTCCTGAACAAAGGGAATACTAAAGGATTCTGCAACTCCCATACCTGCTGAACCGGTAACAGTTAAGTCCAACTGAATATCCCCCATCTGATCAAGTGCTTCTTTAAGAATGGACAGAACTGTATCCAATATCAAAGCGTTATGACGACGATAGCGGAAGAAGACCGATTCCCCGGACTCGTCACAGATTACCACTTTCACTGTCGTAGAACCGATATCGATACCGGTGCTATAACTGATTTTAAAATTATTAATCATTTGTCTGTCCTTAGCTCCAGGCTTTGAGCTTTCAGCTTTTTTCTTTTGCGTTTGACATAATCTCTCATCGTTAAGTAAGTGTCCACAAAGCACACAATCCATGATTCCGGATACCGGGGAGGAATTATCGTAAGAGGCCACATATGTTTTATGATAATATCCTCCTCCTTTTTTGAGAGGATTGTCACTTCTCTGGCGTTTCTCAGGGATATCCAGGGATGCCGGAAACCGTGCAGCCTCGGTCCCTCCCGCAGCCAATCATAAAAAAAGAGATCATGGAGTAATGCGCCTTTCACTATTGCATCGCAATCCAAAGACAATCTTTTAGACAGCATGAAACTATGCCATGCCACCTCTACACTGTGATCAAGACGGGTCTTGTCGCGGTGATGCCCGAAATCTGCCAGTCTTTGAACTGCAGGGTGTTCGATCAATGACCCTGCAATATCCATAAATTCCGCTTCATGATTATCTGATACCGGTTTTCTTTTCTCCTTCTTTTCCCAAACAATCCCGGCACATCTGACCGTCCAGTCGGCAAACATAACTCCGGACACAATAATAACAAAGATATCCACAGCAACAGGATTGAGGATGTTAAAAAATGAGAGATACAAGGGCAATACAAGATACTCGAAGGCAAATGCCAGGATCAGCCAATAGATGGAAAATTGCAGACAGACATAATTTCTAATCCTGAATCGCTGTCCTGAATAATCCCAGAGCGGGAGACGCAGACATCCTTCAAAGATAAACCCTGTTATGAATTCGAGTCCTGTTGTGACAAAAAGATAAACCAGACCTTTTATAGGCAAACTGCTTTCCTGCAGATGTACTGCACAGAAAGTAAGAATAAGGGCACCAATCCCATAAATTGGAAGGTAAGGACCCTTTAAAAAGCCCGGATTGACAAAAGTCCTTGCATTAAATGAACGAAAAATTACCTCAAGGATCCAGCCGATGGAGGAAAAGAAAACAAAAAGAAACATATATTCTGAAAATTTCATGCTCCCCCTCCCCTGACAAGTATGCCGCTGCAAAGGATATCGGACAGGTTATCCAGGAGCTCTTCGATCTCATTATTGTTTTCTTCCAGCAGCCAGGTTGTTTCGAAGCCCCTGAGAGCATACCCGATCGCCCGGGCCGTAAGCATTATATTTGAAACATAAAAGATTCCTTCATTTACGCCTTTCTCAAGAATTGATTGGAGAACACTCACCTCCTTCGAGAAAAGACGGTCACGGATACTGCTGGTATTTGGAAGCAATTCATCTATTCTTTCACGCCCGAGGTTCAAAACATTAGTGGCCTCCTTCATGTAACGAAACTTTGCATGCATGAATACTCTGAGCTTATCTGCCGGAGATATTGCATCCTCAACAGTAACCGATATCTTTTCAATAATGTCGTTGACTTCGCGATTGAGAACCTCCAGATACACTTGATCCTTACTGCCAAAATAATTATAGATAGTTGCCTTGGCGACCCTCGCCATCCGGGCTATTTCATGCAAGCTTGTCTTTTGCCTTCCGTAACGTCCGAACATCTTTCTTGCTGTATCAAGTATTGATTCAAGCTTTTCCTCTTTCATTTCCCGTCCTCCCTCCATTGTGCTTTTAGACTATTTTAGTTCTTTGGTCTAAAATAACACCAAAATTTACAATGTCAAGAAATATTCGGGTTAAACCGGTACGGCTGCCCTGTAAAGTACAGCGTTGCCTGAAATGGTGTAGGCACCGGCGGCAGCATGGATGAAAAGCGATTGCCCTCTGTGAAATGGAAAGTCTTCGCCGGAAACCGATTCATGAAGGACCGCGTCGCCCCGGGTACACAAAAGGATTTCTGCGCTCTTCGGAGTATGGCCGCCATATGCTTGTTCCGGCGAAACTTCAATCACGGACAGATTGAATTCAGCGGCATCCGTGGGATAAAACCGTTCACAAACATCAACCGCCACCGGATGCAGCACCGGAGGTAACATCGGCGAAAAATCCAGCACTTTCAACAGCTCTGGTACATCCACATGCTTGGGGGTCAACCCGCCCCGTAACACATTATCGGAGTTGGCCATCAGCTCAATACCCGTTCCCCTGAGGTAGGCATGAAGCACGCCCGCCGGCAGAAACATGGCCTGCCCGGGCGATAGCACCACGAGATTCAAAAACGCCGGGGCCAGGGCCCCGATGTCGCCGGGGTATTCAGCACTCAATGCCGCAATCCATTCAAAAACGGGGTCTTGCGCTGCGGAAGCAACGGCATAGGCTGCCGCCTTATCCACTATTGCCGCGGCTTGGGCGGCCGGCATCTGCATGAGGTTTCTGAAAAATGCCTGCAAGCCGGCATTGCCTGATTTTTTCCCCAGCACCGAATCGACGGCGGCTTCCGGCAAAACCCGGAAAAAATATCCGGCGATCTCATCAATCTCGCGGAATCCGCACAATGCATGAAATTCAGACAGGGCACATATGCATTCCGGCTTGTGGTTATCGTCCTTGTAGTTCCTGTCCGGTGCATCAAGGGGAACACCCGCTTGGTTCTCCCGGGCAAAGCCTGCCGCTGCCTGTGATTTATCGGGGTGGGCCTGAATGGAAAGGGGGCGTTCGGCGGCAAGTACCTTTAACAAAAACGGAAGCCTGCCGCCGAACCGACCGGCCGTCGCCTGGCCCAGCACCCCTTCCGGGTCATTATCAATCAGTGCACCCAGGGACACTTCGCCTTTTTCAACAACGGCCATGGAGGGGGCCTTGGGATGTGCCCCCATCCACATTTCGGCGCATGGCTCCTGGGCCGGCACCGACCGCCCGAGAAGTTCCGGAATAGCGGTGCGGGACCCCCAGGCATAATTCAAAATGGTATTTTTCAGGTATTGAACGCGTTTCACGGTCCCTATTTCTATAAAACGAGCGCGCCCCGCCGTCTCAGGGACTCACCCGGGCCGTGTAGGACTTATAAACAAAACCCACCGTGTCGTCGGTCTTCTTGATTTTCACCCACTCCGGCATGGTTTCAAGAACTTTCGCGCTGTCTTCATCATGCAGCTTTCCAATGACACGGGCCTCAAGGCTCGGCGTCGCCCTGATATTCAGCACCGGTACCGTTGCGGTAACGAGTTTCGACGATGTGGTTTTGGAAACGATCTTGCGTTTGGAGGCGGACTCCTCCCTTGTATATTCCTCTATGTATTGCTCGTAGACAAAACCCACCGTGCCGTCGGTCTTCTTGATTTTCACCCACTCCGGCCCGGCTTCAAGGACTTCCGCCCTGTCTCCGCCACGCAATTTTCCGACAACCTTTGATTCCAGACTCCCGCTGGCCCGAACGTTCAAAATCGGGACGGTGGCGGTGACCACGTCGGGGACAGGTGTGCCCGGCGTGACGGCAGAGGCTTCCTGCAAAACGGCCTTTTCAGCTTCAACAGGTTGAGAAACCGGGGCTGGGGGAGTTGATCCGGTGCTATCTTTTACCTGCGCTGCCTGTTCCTCTCTGAACCGTAAAAACGTTTCAGCGGCCGCTGACTTGACTTCCACGGATTTATCTTCATGGACGGCCCGCTCCAGGGCGTCCATCACATCAGGACTGGCAATACCGATACTGGCGACGGCGCTGACCGCCCCCAGCCGGACCGACTCGTTATTGTCGTTCAATGCTGAAATCACCGCCGGCAAAACAACTTTCCGTTTTTCCGGGACCACCATACCCAGGGCTTTCACCGCCGCTGTCCTGACATCCGCATCCCGATCGTCAAGGGTATTCACCAATGCCTGGATCGCTTCGTCCGAGCGGGGGCCTATTCTACCGAGTGAGGTGGCGGCTTGGCGGCGGACATCAAAATCAGGGCCGGAAAGGGCTTTCACCAGTTGATCCACGGTGGATTCAGCATCAACGCCGAACCCGCCCAGCGCCGACGCCGCTTCACGACGGACGTCAAAATCGGGGTCGTCCAGCGCATCCTTCAGAGCGGCAATCACATTGGACGCTGACCTGGGACCGATTTTGCCCAGGGCTTCAACTGCCGCCAGCCGCACCCTGTAATTATCGCTCTTTGACATTTCAATCAATGCCGGGTTTGCCGCCCTGGCGGGGAATCCTATTGCCCCCAGCGCCCTTGCCGCGGCGATTCGAACCGATGCATAATGGGACCGCCAATCCGAATCATCCAGCATGGCAAGAATGAGTGCCGGAACGGCTTTTGAAGCATCCCTTCCCATCTCCGCCAGCTTGTTGGCTGCGTTGCGCCGCACCATCCAATTCTCCGATTCAAGCCGGGTAATATTAATCTGAACCTCCACCGCCTGTGCTTCTGCTTCACTGAGGGCGGGCAGCATTGCTTCCAGCGCATCGGCAGCGGCCTGCCGTACCTCATAATAACTGTCATTAAGGGCTTCCATTAAATCAGGAACGGCATCCAGGGCATCGGGGCCGATTCCTTTCAAGGCAATAGCGGCATTGGCACGAACATCGGGGGCCTCATCTTTCAACGCCTTGCGCAATTCCGGTACCGCTGAAAGTCTGGTCAGTTCCTGATCCGAGGTGATATCATAACCCTCATACCAAGGGGCGCAGGCAGCAAGCATGACAACGCTCACGGCGATGCCCACCACCATCAACAAAGGCCTAGCTGCGATTTTTATTGTATCAGCCATATAACCCCCCTCTCATTCTTCAAATTCATGTCGCGATTGTTATCATTGCCCGGATTCCGGCATTTTCACCAGCAGAAAGCCCAGATTATGATACTTGTAATTCGCCTTTTCCTTGCCGCGATAGGCGGCCCGGCAGTAACGGGCACTGGAATACCAGCTTCCACCTCGGAACACCCTGTGCTCAGGGCCCTCGGGGTCCACCACTTCAGGCTGTTGTCAGTGGTGTCCTGCGGTTTCGGCGCATTTCCGGCACAGGCCGGCAAAAGCGCCTTGCATGCCAGCAGGCACGGAAAAACCAGCCATTTGAATACAAAAAAGGGCATTCCATTAGCGCAGCCGATGAAACGCCCTTTTCAAAATCGTTTGTTTTGCCATAAACCCATCAGGCCCTGACGACATTCTTTGCAGCGGGACCTCTGTCGGTGTCCTCGACCTCAAATGTGACGCGTTCGCCTTCAGCAAGGGTTTTAAAACCGGGCATGGCAATAGCGGAATAATGAACAAACACATCGTTGTTGTCATCCACTTCGATGAACCCAAATCCCTTTTTCTCATTAAACCATTTTACGATCCCTTCAGCCAAACCAACCTCCTTAGAAAAAAATTTGCGTTTACACCGGCCGCTGAAATGATTTGTTTCAGCACCAGTCCCCCTACATTGCCCTGCCTCTCCAACATCCGGAAAAGCCTATTGACCAATAAAATTCGGGGATTTTCTCAGAACAAAAGCCCGTCCGGCGAGGTTAAAAAGACAGTTTCAATGATTATATTTTTTTCATATAACACTCAAAAACAAAAATCAACACTTTTTACAAAAATTTACATGATTTCTCCGGGAACAATCCCGTAACGCCGAATGGTGTTTTCCAGGGGCATGCCAAAAAGAAAATCCAGCACCCGGGCATCCACACCTGTTTTTTCCCGGGCAAGCTCCCGGAAGTGGCGGTCATACCGGATCATATACGCCAATGCCTCTTTGTCATCGGCTTCAACCATGCGCCCGATTCTTTCATAGTCACTTTCCTGGTGATGTTCCATGACAAGCGCCCACCATTCGGGTACATTGCCGATAAGGTCTTCCCTCGTAAGATGGGGTTGCCGGTAAACAGCTTCTATATCCCGCGTGTCCCAGCATTTCATCACCCGGCATTCCTCCGGCCGGTCTTCGTATATGGCGCAGGCAGCGATCTTGTCATCGTAAAATTTGCAGTTGGCCGAACCGCGCTCGCTTTTGATTTTGATTATATCTGTTGCCAGGGGCCCCGCCTTATTGGCAACATTATCAAAAGCCGGCTCCCCCTGTCGGACGGTATAAATATCCGCCAGCTTTATTCTGCCAGTTTCGATCAACGCCTTGTCCGACTGGTGAAACGCCGGCCCGCCTTTGCGGCAGCAAGTGCCGCATCGCTGACATTCTGAAATGCCCGCCGCATCTGCCGTATTGGCTGCATCCTCCATCTGTATCCTCATCATCCGCAAGTAAAGTTTGACAAAAATTCCTTTAAGGGATGCGAAAAAAACCAATATACCTGAATTGTGCCGGATTTTGATTCGTATTCAAGGCGCATCAAAGGGAGCATATCAGGATATATGACCTTTGATGCAACAAAGAATACGGGTCAAAAGACAAGCAAGTCGGGTATATTCGTTTTTTCCGCTTCCCTAACCCCATTAAACTGTACCATATCACGATCCATGGAGGATGCGAAACCGCTTTCTTGTTCCCAAAAAATTTCCAGCCGTGCCGGATAAAAACTTTACAACTATAAATTTATTTGTTATAAAGATACATTTTATGAGTTTTTAAATAGATTCAGAAGGATGTTTGTTATGAAAAAAAAGGACATTGAATACTTTCGGGAATTGCTGACCAATCGTTTGAATGAACTGCTGGAACAGGCGGATGATACCGTATCAGGCATGACGACTGATGAAGAAACCTTTCCCGACCCCACAGACCGGGCCTCCCATGAATCGGACAGAAACTTCATGCTTCGCATAAGGGACCGGGAACACAAACTTATTAAAAAAATCAAAAAAGCCCTCGAACGCATCGACAATGGCACCTTCGGCCAGTGCGAAGTATGCGAAGAGGATATATCCCTGGAACGCCTGAAAGCCAGGCCCGTGACCACCCAGTGCATTAAATGCAAAACCAAAGAAGAGGAGATGGAGAAGGTTCTTGGTCTTTAAAAAAAGGCGGCTTGTTGACCTTCACATTCATTCCACCGCATCGGATGGTACACTTTGCCCGCTGGAAATTATTGACGCTTCTGCCGCAGCCGGCCTGTCGGCGATTGCAATCACCGACCATGACACCATAGACGGATGCCGTGACGTTTTTGAATCCGGAGGCGATCTACCCCTGGCATTTCTGACGGGTGTTGAAATCAGCGCCGCTTATCCACCTGAAACCGATGTTTCCGGCAGCCTCCACATCCTCGGGTATGATATCGACATCAACAACCCCGAGCTATCCCAGGCCCTTGATGATCTTCAGACCGCCAGAAATCAACGTACACCGAAAATAATCCGTTGCCTTAATGATCTGGGCATTGATATTTCCATGGCGGACCTGATTCCCAGCAGCGGCGGCCAGGCGGGACGACCCCATATTGCCACGGCCATGAAAAACAAAGGGGTCGTGCAATCCATTGATGAGGCGTTTGACCGTTATCTGGGCAAAAACGGCCCCGCTTATCTGGAAAAAAGGCGTATTGCCTGCGCGGACGCCATTGCCCTTATCGCACGGGCCGGCGGCGTGCCGGTGCTTGCCCATCCCGGTCTCATCGAAACCACCCCGGCGCAGCCCTTTGAACAATTGCTGCACCATCTCCTGGCAATGGGCATCCGCGGCATCGAAGCCTTTTACCCCGGCCATTCGGCGGCAGAAACCGCATCCTACACCGCCCTTGCACGTCAGCATGGCCTGATTATCACTGGCGGAACGGACTTTCACGGCGATCTGATTCCGGACATTCACCTGGGGACCGGCCGTGGCAATTTTTTCGTAGACTATACAATTTATGAACGCCTGATCGCCTTCAACCGGGAAAACCCCGACCAGTCAGCCGTGGCCCGAATGCCCGCTTCGGAGCTGGAGAACGCGCTGGCATACACATTCCGGGATATTGATCTGCTGCACCAGGCCCTGCGGCACAGTTCATACGTTAACGAGCATGCTGATGCTGACATGGAGGACAATGAGCGGCTGGAATTTCTGGGGGATGCCGCCCTTTCACTTTGCGTCGGACATCTTTTAATGACCCGTTTTCCGGACCTCAACGAAGGCGCTCTATCCCAGGCCCGTGCCAACCTCGTGAGCACCGCATGGCTCCGGGACCTGGCCATGGGACTGCATCTCGGGCAATATCTTAACCTGGGCAAAGGCGAGGAGCATACCGGTGGCCGGCAAAAGGACTCCATTCTGGCCGGTACATACGAGGCGCTTCTGGGCGCTATTTACCTGGACGGGGGTTTTGAAGCGGTTTTTCATATTGTGGAACAACATTTCGCCGGCGATATCACCAGTGCCGTTCTGCCTGAGATCAACCAGGACTTCAAAAGCATGCTCCAGGAACTCACCCAGGCGGAATTCAAAACCTCTCCGGTTTACCAGATCACCGATGAGTCCGGCCCCGACCACGACAAGACCTTTCTGTGCCGCGTCAAGGCCGGGAATATCGAATCCGAGGGAACCGGAAAAAGCAAAAAATCTGCTCAGCAGATGGCGGCGCAGAACGCGCTTGCCACATTAAAAAAAGACTTGCAGGCATGAGATCGGCGCAAAAACCGTTCGTGGTACCCGTCTTCCTTCCCCACTCCGGCTGTCCCCATCGTTGCGTGTTCTGCAATCAAACGCAAATAACAGGAACCAGCGAGGACCTTGCCGATCCCATGGCAAGCGATGCCCTGCGCAGGCACATCACCCACTTTCTCGCCTATAAAACAACAGACCGGGGAAAGGCCCAGATCGCCTTTTATGGCGGCAATTTTCTCGGCCTCACACCATCGGCAATACTTTATCTGCTGAAAACGGCCCAGGCGTTTATAGACAGCGGGCATATCCACAGCATCCGCTTTTCCACCCGTCCGGATACCATAGGCACGGAAACCCTGGATATGATCCGCAATTATTCGGTGTCAACCATAGAACTGGGTGTTCAATCCATGGACGACAAGGTCCTGTCCCTTTCCAAACGGGGGCATACGGCCGCCGATTCGGCGCAGGCCCTTGAATTGCTGAAAACAGCAGGCTATGTGACGGGGGTGCAGATAATGCCCCATCTGCCCGGTGATGATGGATCTCAATCTCTGAAGACCGCCGAGGCACTGGTAGCATTCAGGCCGGACATGGCCAGGCTTTACCCCACAGTCGTCCTGTCCGGAAGCCCCCTGGCCCGGCATTACCGGCAGGGACGGTACCAGGCTGCAACACTTGCTGACGCCATTACCCTTGCCAAAAAAATATACCTTATCTTTGCAAAAAACAGCATTCCGGTTATCCGCATGGGCCTGCAAGCCTCTGAATCCCTTGCAGAAGCCAGAACCATTCTGGCCGGGCCTTATCATCCCGCCTTTGGCCACCTGGTGCGATCAGCGCTGTATCGGGACATGGCCATGCAGGCGCTTCAGCAGGGCCCGTCCGTGGGCAATCCCTTGACCCTCCGGCTCCATCCTGCCGTCGAATCCGTGATGAGGGGGATGAAAAACACCAACCTGGAACGATTAAAAAAAGAATTCCGCCTGGAAGCCATCCGTATCATAACAGACGACACTATCCCCACAGACAGCCTGATCTGCGCGGGCCGGTCGGTGTCCATTCAGAATCTAAGTTAGTGCCCATCCATAAATTGCTATTTTGCCCGATTTCTGCGTCAGGCTCAAATTTTAATCCTCAAAATACGCAAAGTATTCCTCCGGTTAAAATTTTCGCCTTCCTTGAACTCGACCAAAATATCTAATTTCTGGACGGACACAAGTTATCAGCCATAAGAAATTATGTGACGAACCCTTATGGAGGTCTAAAGACCTCCGCTACACAAACCGAGGTAATATCCCCTGATTCGATAGTTGAAATTATTGTTAATTCTTTATTTCTTCATGATCTTCATGCGCTTCATGGTCAAAAAATCAGACTTTTTACGAATGCATCTTCTTTGCTCGCCCAAAGAAGATGCTTTCGTAACAAGTCAAGTTGGGAACGGCAAAGTAAAAAGTTCAAGATACGGCGCAGCCCTATCACTCCCGAGGAATGAGGCGTACTTGGCGTACGCCGCAGTGACGAGGGATGTAGCGCAACGCAGATATTGGACTTTTTACGAAGCCGTCAAAGAAAAGTATGCAAAAGAAAGGGCGCCCCGTGATTCTTGAACTCACCCTTCGTGTTCTTCGTGAGCTTCGTGGTTCATTTGAGCTGATATTTATTACCACGAAAAGCACGAAGATATATGCATCGAATAGATGCCTCGGAACACTCCGGTGTATGTTTTGGTCATTGGAACATTTGGGGAACATTTGGCATTCGGATTTGTTTCGAATTTCGAATTTCGTGCTTTGCGCCTCACCGGCGTAGCCTTTTATCTCTGGCCTGGCCCAAAGGACCAGGTTTTCTAGACTGAAATAAAATCAGCATTCAAGGGTGCCTATCAGGTCCGATACCGCGGAAATGTTGTTTTCCGTCAGGAATTCCTGTATACCATCGACAATTTCGATAGTCACCGCCGGGTTGATGAAATTGGCGGTGCCCACCTGCACCGCCGAGGCACCGGCAATCATGAATTCAAGGGCATCCTCGGCGGTCATGATGCCGCCGATGCCGACAACGGGGATACGGACCTGCCGGGCCGTCTCCCAGACCATTTTCAGGGCCACCGGTTTGATGGCCGGGCCTGAAAGGCCGCCTGTGATATTGGCCAGCCGGGGACGGCGGGTCTGAACGTCCACCGCCATGCCGGCCAGGGTATTGATCAACGAAACGGCATCTGCCCCCGCGGCTTCCACGCGACGGGCAATGGCCGCGATATCCGTCACATTGGGGGTAAGCTTCACCATGATGTGCTTGGTCGTCTGCCGTCGAACGGCTGTCAAAACGGCTTCTGCTGCATCCGGATCCACGCCGAAGGCGAGTCCTCCCGCCTTGACGTTGGGGCAGGATATATTGACTTCAATGCCGGCGATGCCGGCCACGCCGTCGATACGCGCGGCCAGGCGGGCATAATCCTCCACGCTTTGCCCGTAAATATTGACTATGACGGGACACGCCAGGGACTGGAGCATCGGGAGCCGGTCATTGACAAACGCCTCAATACCGATATTGGCAAGGCCGATGGCGTTCAACATACCGCTGGCGGTTTCCACTACGCGGGGCGGGGGGTTGCCAGCGGACGGGGCCAGGGAAATGCCTTTGACAATAATCCCCCCCAGCCGGTTCAGGTCCACAAAATCCCGGTACTCCGAACCGTACCCGAAGGTGCCGGAGGCGGTCATCACGGGATTGGCCAGGGACAGGCCGTTGAGATCGATATCAAGCTTTCCCATCCTGCTTTCTTTCTTCTTTCTGTTCGCGGTCCATTCAGCGCTGAACTGCCATTATTCAGGCCTCAAGGTTCATCATATACGCCGGCTCCGGATATACGCCGGCTCCTGATGTTTGGGACCGGTCTTGCCGTCATACTCGTGGACGCGCATGGCCTGTTTGGCATGTTCGATATCGCCATCGGATTCGCGCAGGCATTCAGCCACCCTATCCCGGAATGCCCGGGCATATTCCATGGCGCGGTGGATAGACGTCCTCCGTGGCCACGGTGAAAAGGGACGGTGCAATCGCTCCCGGCTCATTGATGGTCATCGGCGCATAACCTCCCGTTTTTTTAAACTAATCCGGAATATACGTGGCGCAGGCGTTCTCCGACTCCCATACTGCCACCCGGGAAATACGGGCATTGGTAGATGTCAGCAGCCGGTCCACACGGCCTGCGATATAGGTAGCAATGTTCTCCGACGATGGATTGCCGTTATCAAAACAATCCAGGTCATTTAAAAACCGGTGATCCAGCTCGTCGATCACCGTTGCCACATGGGATTTCAGTTCTCCGAAATCAATCAGCAATCCCGCATCCGTCAGCTTGCTGCCCGACACACACACCTCCACCTTCCAGTTATGACCGTGGAGATTCTCGCATTTATTGCCAACCATTTTCAGCCGGTGCGCGGCCGCAAAATGGGTTACCACCTTTAATTCAAACATGGATCGGTCCTTATTCTACGATTGACATGGCACTAGCCCGGAAATTTCACCCTTCGGGCTAGTGTCATGTCAATCGTCATGTGTCACTAAAATCCTGGTGGAAGGCTAAAGCCTTCCGCTACATGTGCATTCTTATGCCGCCATCGGCAAGTGTAGCGGAAGTCTTCAGGCTTCCAGGTTCGAGGAGGCATAAATGACAATTCTCTGTTGACATGACACTAGCCAGCGCCCCGCTTGAACAGATTTTTCAGTTTATTGCCCAGCTTCTCCGATTGGAGTTTTGCAAACTCTTCCAGCAATTCTTCCTGACGTTTGCTGAGGTTTTGCGGGGTCTTGATTTCCACCTGGACGATCTGGTCCCCCCGTTTTTTGCTTCGAAGCGAGGGGATCCCCTCTCCCTGAAAACGAAATGTGTCCCCGTACTGGGTGCCCTTGGGAATTTCAAGGGTTGTTTCGCCGGTCAGGGTGGACACCGGTATGCTGTCGCCCAATGCCGCCTGAACAAATGAAATTTCCATGACACAGACCACGTCATTGTTGTGCCGCTGGAAAAACTTGTGGGGCTTGACATTGATGAACACATAGAGATCTCCGGGCGGGGCACCGTATCCACCGGGCTCGCCTTCGCCGGCAAGCCGTAGCCGGGAGCCGTTGTCCACTCCGGCGGGAATTTTCAGGGAAACGGTTTTCCTGATCATTTCCCTGCCGCCGCCCTTGCACCGGGGACACGGATCGGGAATATACTGGCCGGTTCCCCTGCACGCGGAGCACGTGGCTTTTACCATGAAAAACCCCTGGGACCGAGTGGTCTGGCCGGTTCCACCGCACTGCCGGCATGTCTCCGGCCGGGTGTCCTCCTTGCAGCCGGAGCCGTTGCAAACCGAGCAGGTTTCCAGCTTTTCAATTTCAATCTCCGTATCCTTTCCAAAGGCAGCTTCCATGAAATCTATAGCCAGGTCATACCGTAGGTCATCCCCCCGTCGGGCACCCCGTCCTGATCGCCCGCCCGAACCGAACCCGAAAAAATCTTCGAAAATATCACCGAAGCTGGAAAAAATATCCTCGAAACCGGCACCCCGGCCACCACCGCCTTCAAGGCCGGCATGGCCGAACTTGTCATATATCTGGCGTTTTTCCGGGTCGGAAAGAACGCCATAGGCCTCGGACGATTCCTTGAACGTTTCCTCGGCCGCTTTGTCTCCCGGATTCTTATCGGGATGATATTTCAAGGCAATCTTGCGATACTGCTTTTTCAGTTCCGTTTCCGTCGCATCTCTCGAAACGCCCAGGATCTCGTAATAATCTCTTTTGGCAGCCATATGCGTTAAATAAACCCCCATCGCCTTTATGCTGTTCACCGAGCACGCCATCGCCCAGATTCCACTTGAATCAAGGCGGACAGTGTGGTACACATCAGTTTAATTTTAACCTTTTAAAGTAATACCTATATCAAGGATGTCAATGAAAAAGAAAGACCCGGCCGGAATCCGGCGCATGTTCGATACCATTGCGCCCCGTTACGATTTTCTGAACCGTTTTCTCAGCATGCGGCAGGATGTGTACTGGCGAAGAAAGCTGGTGGCGGCCGTTCCCACGGACAGCCACCGATTGCTTGACATCGCCTGCGGCACCGGCGATGTGGCCATCGAGGCGATGCGTCAAAGCAAAACCCGGCGCCTGATCGTGGGTATGGATTTCTCTTTTGCCATGCTTCAGAACGGACAGAAAAAACTAGCGGGCACAGAGGCCGGCAGGAACATTCATCTGGTGGCGGCGGACGCCTTTGCCCCACCGTTTGCCGAAAACAGTTTCGACGCGGCCACCATTGCGTTCGGCATCCGGAATATCGAAGACAAACCCGCGGCTCTGGAAACCTTCCGCCGCCATCTTAGGCCCGGGGGGGGGCTTGCCGTTCTCGAACTCACCACGCCAGCCAAGGGAATATTAAAAACCATCTACATGGCCTACTTCCAGCACATCCTGCCGCTGGTGGGCTGGTTTTTCTCAAAAGACCGAAGCGCCTACCAATATCTGCCAGCCTCGGTCATCGAATTCCCCCCGTCTGCTGAATTTGCCGCCATGATGCGGGATGCCGGGTTTACGGATGTGACATTTCAGCGGCTCACCTTCGGCATCGCCACGCTTTACACCGGCCGAAAGTAAAAATCCAACCCCAGAGGCGCCGGCTTTGGTTATCCCCTGAAAGGGGGTTTGCTGCGATTGGGCTTCCAAGGAACTTCAAATGCCAATTTGTTGAAAGCTTTTTACGAAGCCGTCATGGAGTAAACATTACGCCGACAGCGGCCGATGCAGCACCGTATCTTTCAGCCAGTTCCGGTCATCCTTGAAATTATAATCAATATTGTAATGCAGGCCCCGGCTTTCCTTGCGCCGCATGGCGCATTCAATGATCAATTCACCCACCGTGGCGATATTGCGCAATTCAATGAGGTCTGATGTTATCCGGAAGCCCCAGTAATACTCCCGGATCTCCCCACTAATCAGGTCGATGCGGTTTCTGGCCCGCTGAAGCCGCTTGTTTGACCTTACAATGCCCACATAATTCCACATGAACAGACGGATTTCATCCCAATTATGGGAAACCGTGATTGCTTCCGCGCTGTCCACGGTACCGATGTCGTCCCAGCTGGGCAGATCATTGTCGTCGTGGGAAGACAGTTGTTTTAACAACGCAACGGCATCGGCGGCGGCGCTGTTGGCATAGACCACCGCCTCCAGCAGGGAGTTGCTGGCAAGCCGGTTGGCCCCGTGAAGGCCAGTACATGCGGTTTCGCCCACCACATAAAGACGGTCGATGTCCGTCCGGCCGGCCATATCGGTAACCACCCCGCCGCACATGTAATGGGCCGCGGGCACCACGGGTACGGGGTCCGTGGTCATATCCACTCCATATTTCAGACAATTTCCATACAGATGGGGGAAACGCGACCGGATGAAATCCGCCTTCCGATGAGAAATATCCAGAAAAACACAGTCATCCCCGCTCTTCTTCATTTCCGTATCAATGGCCCGGGCTACCACGTCTCTGCACGCAAGGTCCTTTGCGGGATCGTAGCGTTCCATAAAAGGTCTGCCGGATCTATCCACCAGCACACCTCCTTCTCCCCGCACCGCCTCTGAAATCAGAAAATTTTTGGCCGCCGGATGAAACAGACAGGTGGGATGGAACTGAACAAATTCGAGGTTGGCCACGGTACAGCCGGCCCGGTAGGCCATGGCAATGCCGTCGCCGGTGGCGATATCCGGATTGCTGGTATAGGCATAGACCTTGCCGGCGCCACCGGTGGCCAGCATGGTGATCCGCGCATTGAAGGTCTTAACACTGTCCTGTTTCTTATCGAGCACATAGGCGCCGCAGCAGAAGATTTCCCGGGCTTTCACAACGGGACCCCGCTTGACCCGCGTTGAATGGGTGATCAAATCGATGGCGATATGATTTTCATACACATGAATCCGCTCATGGCGCTTTACCCGGCTGACCAGGGCATCTTCGATGGCCTTGCCGGTAAGATCGTGGGCATGGACAATCCGGTTAAAAGAATGGCCGCCTTCACGACCGAGGTCAAACCGCCGCTGGTCGTCATTGCCCGCACTGAAATAAATCCCCATATCCGCCAGCTCAAGGATGGCCTGCGGCCCATTTCGTACCACGTTTTCCACAACATCCCCATGGCACAGCCCGTCGCCGGCATCCAGGGTGTCCCTGATGTGATGATCAAATGAATCGATCTCATCAAAGACCGCGGCAATACCGCCCTGGGCCTTATTGGTGCTGCTGTCGGCAATAGCCTTTTTGGTGACGATGGACACGGTGCCGGTTTCTGCCGCCTTCAGTGCAAATTTCAGCCCGGCAATGCCGCTGCCGATAATCAGAAAATCTGTCTTGTATTCCATTTGTTGAACAGTCCCGTTTCATGCCACGCCTATGATGGCTTTTTACGAAGCCATCATAAATACAACCGCCGTTTTTCCCGCCGCCGGGCCCGATATCCTATGAGAAATCCCACCAGCAGCACGCCGGCGCCAGCCAGAAACCATTTTAAAAGCCGGTTGGTCACGGCATCTTTAAGGTTCTTGTTTTCCCGGGCCAGTTTTTCAATACGCTCCTGCGAGGTCCTGGTACTGCGTTCAAGCTTTTTTTCCAGCGTCTGATTTTCGTTTACAAGGGTCTCATTGGCCGCTTCCAGTTCGGCACAACGCTTTGATACCTCGGCATAGTCCCCCCGCAACTGTTCCAGCAGAAGCCGATTGGGAACCTCGGCAGAGACAAACCGACTCAGCACCCATCCTTCCTTACCGCTTTCCGTTCTGATATGGGTCCAGCCTTCATCCGTGCCCAGCACGCCGACCTTCTGCCCCACCTTCAGCATCGCGATTATCTTGTGATCAACCCCCTTGCCCGATCGCATGGTGATTTTAATCATATCCGTAAGATACATCTGTTGCTCAGCGGCCGCATCGGTGGCCGCATCGGTGGCCGCATGTACGGCATTGGCCATAACACCGGCCATCCATACCAGTGATAAGAATAATACAAACGTTCTCATGCTTCCCCCTTATTTAGTGCCCATCCATAAATTGCTATTTTGCCCGATTTCTGCGTCAGGCTCAAATTTTAATCCTCAAAATACGCAAAGTATTCCTCCGGTTAAAATTTTCGCCTTCCTTGAACTCGACCAAAATATCTAATTTCTGGACGGACACTATTTAAACGAACCGTTCATCAGAGCACCCGCCCCGCTACCCGTACCGCAGGAGACCAACCATCCCCCGCTAAACTGTCTAATATCACACCTGATTAAATAAGGCAAAACAACTTCCCGTATAATTTCGGCCCCAGGGCGTCTTGATGTCCGAATGATTTTCGTGTAAGCTGGTAAAAAACTATTATAGAAAGGATTGTTTGATAATGTCATTTTCAATTGCTTTGGCCGGCAAAGGCGGTACCGGCAAAACAACCATCGCCGGATTATTAATAAAATACATGGCCTCGAAAGACATGGCCCCCATACTTGCCGTGGATGCGGATTCCAACGCCAACCTGAATGAAGTTTTGGGACTTGAAATTCCCGGTACGCTGGGCAATGCGCGGGAAGAAATGAAAAAAGGGGACGTGCCCTCCGGCATGACCAAAGATATTTTTATCTCCATGAAGATGGAAGAGGCCATTGCCGAATCGGACGGTTACGACCTGGTGGTAATGGGCCAGCCCGAAGGCGCGGGGTGTTATTGCGCGGCCAATACACTGCTCACCAATTTTCTTGAAAAACTTACGGACAACTATCCCTATGTGGTCATGGACAATGAAGCCGGAATGGAACACATCAGCCGGCTGACAACAAAGGATGTGGACATTCTCCTGATTGTCACGGATGCCTCCAGGCGGGGCCTTCAGGCCGCCATCCGTATCAATGAACTGGCCCGCAACCTGAACATCGGCATGGGCAGAAGCTACCTGATCATCAACCAGAGTCGGGAAAAGACGCCCGAGTCCATGCTGAAACTCATTGAAGAAGGCGGCCTGGAGCTGGCGGGCACACTGCCGGCGGATGACACATTATACGAATTCGACCTGGAGGGCCGGCCCACAATCGAACTGCCGGACGATAACCCGGCGGTACAGGCCGCATTTAAAATTTTTGACACCATTTTGAAAAGTGATTAACGGTTAACGAATCCATGGCCCTGTTTACCGAAGATCAACTCCAGAAGACCGATACGGTCTCAGCATCGGGCGAACCTTCAGCAGCAAGGGGCGCCCCATGGGAGCACCTGTACATTTATTATCTCAAGGGCAGGGCCGACACCCGGGATGCGGAATTTAACGAAACGTTCATCGGCACCTGGGAGGAAGACGACTGCTCCTTCCTGTTTTTTTACCGGCCGGCCGATGAGGCGGTGGCGGAATTTGTGGGTGGCCGCAACGACCTGGTGCTGGCCGATCGGTTTGACATGGCCTATGACCAGTGGCAGCCCATGGATGCGTTTCCCCTTCAGGCCGGCGGCATGACCATATACTCCCCCTGGCGGGGCCACACACCGGACAAGGACACCGGTACCATTGTGCTGGACCCGGGAGTGGTATTCGGCAGCGGATTTCACTCCACAACCCGTGATTGCCTTGAGGCACTTGAACTTATATGCTATAAATATAATAATAAGATTCAAACCGCCCTGGACATCGGCACCGGGACCGGACTGCTTGCAATCGCAGGGGCGTTCAGGGCAATACCTGAAATCGTCGGGGTTGATCTCAATTTTCTGGCGGCACGGACGGCAAGACAAAATATCAAGTTGAACAATGTTGATAAGCACGTTATAATCGTAAAAGGTGATGCCGAAGACTTTACAGACACCGGGGTGGATCTGATCATTGCGAACATTCACCACAGCGCCATGAAAAAGATTGTCAATGCGGAACGTTTTCTCCAGAGCAAATTCTTTATTCTTTCCGGCATGCTGCGAACGCCGGCACGGGACATCGCCGATCAGTTGGGCAAATTGCCGGTCCGCATCACAAAAATATGGAATAATGACGGAATCTGGTATACATTTGCAGGAGAGATTACAAGCTAGTGCCCATTCATAAATTGCTATCTAATTTCTGGACGGACACAAGCTAATGAAACGGTAATGCTCTCGTAAAAAGTAGAATTTGGGATGGCAAAGTAAAAAGTTCAAGATGCGGCGTGTCTATCTTACCTTACGCTCGAGGAATTTTTTGTAGGGGCGAACACAAGGTTCGCCCCTACACCGTACGTGATATGACGAGAGATGCAGCGCAACACAGATATTGGACTTTTTACGAAGCCATCAAACGGTGCGCTATCCGTAACACAGAATGAGGCTGTGATTAATGCTAATTAAAAGCTGGGGGTCTCGAGGGTCCATTCCTGTTTCAGGCAAAGAATTTGTCAAGTACGGCGGTGATACCACCTGCGTTGAAATCAGGGCCAAAAGCGGGGATATTATCATCGTTGATGCGGGAACCGGCATCCGGCGTCTCGGGAAACAACTGGTTGAGGAAAAGCTTTACCATTATAACCTCATTTTCACCCATGCCCACTGGGACCACCTCATGGGCCTGCCTTTTTTCAAACCCCTTTACCGTCGTGAGACGGTTATCAAAGCCTATCGCTGCCCGTTTCCAAAGGATTATGTGGAAAAAATGATCTCCCGGGTCATGACGCCGCCCCATTTCCCGATCCGCTATTCCGACCTGAAGGCGGAAATTACCTTTGAAAAGGGATGCCCGGAAAATTTTGACATCGGCTCGATCACCATCACCCCCATCCGTCTCAGCCATCCCGGCAGCGGCAGCGGCTACAAATTCACCGAAGACGGAAAATCGTTTGTCTTCCTTACGGACAACGAACTTGGCTACATTCATGACGGCGGGCTGACCTTTGATGATTACCTGAAATTTTCGGAAGGGGCAGACCTGCTGTTTCACGATGCCGAATATACCCCGGCGGAATACGGCACGCAGATGGACTGGGGCCATTCGGTTTACACGGACGTCATTTCCCTGGCCCTTTCGGCAAAGGTCAAAAGACTCGGCCTGTTCCACCTGAATCAGGACCGCACCGACACGCAAATGGATGAAATTCTCAATGACTGCCACCGGTTGATCGGTGAGCAGAAAGAAACCATGGAATGTTTCGGTGTAAGCTGTGACATGCAGTTCGAGGTATGATCCCCTTTCCGCACGCGACATTCAACCGGCCGTATTGCCACAAACCAACGACAGCGTAGAGGCCATGAACACGATTGAAACAGACGTCATCATCATCGGCGGCGGTGCCACGGGCACGGGCATTGCCCGCGATTGCGCCCTGCGGGGGATTGCCTGCGGCCTGATTGAAAAACACGATCTTGCGGCCGGCACCACCGGCCGAAACCACGGATTGCTCCATTCCGGCGCCCGGTACGCCGTCAAAGACGCATCTTCCGCCACCGAATGCATTGCGGAAAACAGAATCCTTAAAAAAATCGCCCGTCACTGCATCGAAGACACGGGAGGGCTGTTTGTCACCCTGCCGGAAGACGATCATGATTATCACGATGCGCTGCGGACGGCCTGCAAAAAGGCGGGAATCAACACCCGGGAGATAAGCCCCGCCCAGGCCGTTGCCATGGAGCCCAACCTTAATGCGGCCGTGGAACGGGCACTGACCGTGCCCGATGCCACCATCGATCCGTTCCGGCTTGCCTCCGCCAACATGCTGGACGCCACCGAGCGCGGGGCAAAGGTATTCACTCATTGTGAAGTCACAAACGTCATCGTGGAACAAGCCGCCGTTCGAGGTGTGACCTGCGTGGACCGCAACACCGGCCAATCATTTGCCGTTCATGCCCGCCTGGTGATCAATGCCACCGGTGTATGGGGGCAGATGCTCTGCGAGATGGCCGGCATCCCGCTTGCCATGTTCCCTTCAAAGGGCGCCATGGTGATACTGGATTACCGGATTAACAACGTGGTGCTCAACCGTTGCCGCAAGCCGTCGGACGGCGACATTCTGGTGCCCGGCGATACGGTCTCGCTGATCGGCACCACCTCTGAAAAAATCCCCTATGAGGCCATCCACGATCTTGAAATCAGTCGCGAAGAAATCCAGACCCTGCTGAACGATGGTGAAAAACTGGTGCCCAACCTCTCCAGGACCCGGGTTTTAAGGGCCTTCTGCGGGGTCCGGCCGCTTGTGGCCACATCAAAAGAAACTTACGGCAGGGACATCACCAGGGGCATCGTCGTGATTGATCATAAAGAACGGGACGGCATGGACAATTTCATCACCATCGCCGGAGGGAAACTTATGACCTGCCGGCTGATGGCGGAAAAAGCCACGGACCTGGCATGCCGGAAACTGGGCCTGGCCGTTCCATGCACAACGCACCAGGTCCCGCTGCCCGGTTCTGAAAAGCCCCCCGTTGTCCGCAAACGACCACCCCGGTTTTCAGAATCCGTGTCATCCTCCACCTATTACCGCCATGGCGAACGGGCACGGGAAATTCTGGCCGATCCGCCGGAAAAAACCGAATTGATCTGTGAATGTGAAATGGTCACCGAAAAAGAGGTGGCCTATGCCCTGCGACGGCTTCATGTCAGGGATATCGTGGATCTTCGCCGGCGGACCCGTATCGGAATGGGCCCCTGCCAGGGATTGTTATGCGCCTACCGGTCTGCCGGGGCCTTTATCGACCACAAGGAGACACCGGGAGATGAGGCCACGAAAATGCTCATCGATTTTCTGATCGAACGATGGAGAGGCGTACGGCCGGTGCTCTGGGGGGATACGCTGCGGGAGGCGGAGTTTGCCTACTGGGTTTGCGAAGGCATCTTCGGCCTGGGCAAAATCGTGGATAAATCAAAAGGGAAAGGCGAAGGGGTCGTTATTGCCGATGTGTTCTGAGCAAACCCACGACTACGATTGTATTATCATCGGCGGAGGAATATCCGGCCTCACCTGCGGCATCAGGTGCCAGTCCCAAGGGCTTTCCTGCGCGATCATCTCATCCGGCATGAGCGCCCTGCACTTTTCATCAGGATCCATCGATTTGCTGGGGTATCTGGCGGGGCTCGACGTCGTTCAACAGCCATTTGAAATTCTGCCGGAATTTATCGACAGGCATCCGGACCACCCCTATGCGAAATGCGGAATCGACACCACCCGGACGGCTTTTGCGTTTTTCCAGGAAACCCTTGCCCGGCAAAACCTGCACCTGCACACCAATACGCCGAACAACCACTTTCATGTGACCGCTTTCGGCACGCTGAAGCCCACCTTCTTTTCCCAGCAGAGCGTGTTTAGCCAGGCCATTAAATCGGCCTTTGAAAACCATCCGGCGATCATCATCGCCAATGTTCGGGGGTTCAAAGACTTTCATCCGCAACTGGCCGCGGCCAACCTCAGAAAAAACAAACTCTTTGCCGGGTGCGACATTTCCTGTGCCGTCATCGACCTCCCCGAAGCCCATGAACCGGGAGTTGAAACGATTCGTAACATGCGGTCCATCGATATCGCCAGAATCGTGGATAAGCAGGAAAACCTGGCGATCTTCGCACAACGGATTAACGCCACCGGCCATCAGGCGGACATTCTCGCCCTGCCGGCCTGTCTGGGGATTGATCATTACAACCGGGCGATCCTGGAACTGAGTGACCAAACGGGCATGACGGTTTATGAAGTGCCATCCCTGCCTCCTTCCATACTGGGAATGCGTCTGGACAATGCGCTGAAAGCCCGGTTTGCAGCCCTGGGCGGCGTATTTATCGCAGGCGAATCCGTCACTTCCGGCCGGATTCAGGGCAACCGGGTCGCCTATATCCACACCCGCAATCAGGATGAGGACCTTTCTGCCCGGTTTTATGTGCTTGCAAGCGGCAGCTTCTTTTCGCGGGGGCTGGCAAGCGGATTCGAGTCTATCAAAGAACCGGTGTTTGACCTCGAAGTGTTGCCCGGCATGGAAAATACTGAAATGGCCTCTCCTGCCTTTTTCTCCCCGGACAGCCATGCATTCATGCGGGCCGGGGTAAAGACGAATGCCCGGCTGAATCCTTTTCAGAAAAACGGCGAGCCGGTCACCAATCTCTTTTGTACGGGTGCGGTGCTGGCCGATTACAATCCGGTGGCAGAGGCCAGCGGCGGCGGCGTGGCCATCACCACGGGCTATTATGCAGCCAATAACATTGATGCACTCGTAAAAAGTCTGATTTTTTGACCATGAAGCGCATGAAGATCATGAAGAAATAAAAAATTAACTATAATTTCAACTTCATGCTCTTCATGTTCTTCATGGTTGAAATAAAAATATCTCTTTATGGTACTTCCAGGGAACTTGTTTTTTTGTGGAAGGCTAAAGCCTTCCGTTATATGAATTGAGGCCATTATCGAATCAGGGGATATTGCCTCGGATTGTGTAGCGGAGGTCTTTAGACCTCCATAAGTTACTTCCTGCAAAAATACCACAGTGGGGTTGGGCGCTTTTTACGAAGCCGTCAATATTTTAAGATATGATAAAACTTGAAAACACCAGCTTTGACTGCTGCATCAAATGCACGGTGTGCACCGTTTATTGTCCCGTGGCCCGGGTAACGGCCAGCTACCCCGGGCCCAAGTACTCGGGGCCGGATGCGGAACGGATGCGGATTAAAACCCCTTTCCTGGCCGATCAGTCTCTGGCTTACTGCAACAACTGCAAGCGCTGTGAAACGGTATGCCCTTCCGGCGTCCGGATCACGGACTTCATCTATCAGGCAAAGAGCGCACGGCTGCGGCGCAAAAACCGGCTGCGGGATTTTCTGCTCACCCGCACAGATCTTATGGGTAAGCTGGCTACCCGTGTCAACGGCCTGGCCAACCGGGTGATGCAGGCCGCCTTTGCCAGGACACTGCTGTCGGCATTTGTGGGGATCGCCGGCAGGGCCAGCTTTCCGAAATTTGACCGGGGAACATTCTCAAAGACGCTTCAGCGGCAGGCGAATCACCAACAGACATTTCCGGAAACTGTGCTGTATTTTCACGGCTGTTACGTGAATTACTATGATCACGCCCTTGGCAACGACGTGGTGTTTGCCCTCAACACGCTGGGGGTGGGCGCGATCGCACCACCCCAGAAATGCTGCGGCGTGCCCCTGATCGCCGCCGGGGACCTGAAAAAGGTCCGGCAAAACGCTACCTATAACCTGGCTGAACTATTGAAGGCTGCCGGCGAGGGTGGGCGTAAGATTATTTTTTCCTCTTCCTCATGCGTGCTCACCGTAAAACACGATTATCCCGGCATCCTGGATATCGACAATGCAGCCATTTTCCATCAGCTGGAATTTATTACCGCCTTTCTTCATAAACGGTTCAAACAGACCGGACTGCCGACGATGGGGCCGGTGAACCTGACGGCGGCCTACCATTCGCCCTGCCACCTGGAGCGTACCGGAGGGGCCATTCATACCGTTTCGGTCCTGAAACAAATTCCCGGGCTTCGGCTCATTCTCCTGCATTCCGAATGCTGCGGGATTGCCGGCACCTATGGGTTTAAAAAAGAATACCGGCAAATTGCCGCCGATATCGGGCAGGTGCTTTTTGAACAAATCAATACGGCCGCGCCCGATATCGTCATCACGGACTGTGAAACCTGCAAGATGCAGATTCAGGCCCATACCGATTATCCGGTCATGCATCCGGTATCGGTTCTGGCGATGGCGATTCGGGCGGCCACATAAAAAAGGAAATTTACATTGCCCCGGCCACCGTGTTATAGTTTTTTTGAATTTATGAGTACCATTCGCATACACAGGATTAAAACAACACATCATGTACGAAATTACGACCAACAGAAATAAGTTTGATTTTGAGATCGGTTACTTTATTGAAAGCCCGTGCCGGAATTGCAGCAGGCGGGAAGAAGCGCCCCAATGCTTTGATACCTGCCCCACCCTTGACCGCATCCGGCGGCGGCTGGCCGAAGGGATTTCCTGCTACAACCACGCTTCGGCTGTATGAATGAAAAAATATTCGGGTTATGGACATCAAAAGAGCCGACCATTATGCCGGAAACAAAACCGAATCCCGCCGCAGCCTTTACCACAGCCGCCAATGCGGACAACGGCATGACGATTTTTCTTTCCGGCACGATGACCATTGAATCCGCCGCAATGCTGCTTCGCGGCATCACCGATACGATTGCCAGATCGGGGTATCCGAATTCAATCCAACTGGATCTGTCGGATGTGGACCGTGCGGACGACTACGGTGTTTTTGTTACCAAAGAATTACAGGATGTGGCAAACCAACATGGCGGCAATCTTTCTATTACCAATATACCCGAATCTTTGGAAAGCGTATTCTCCCTGTATGCGGACATTTCACCCCGCCAGGCGCCTTATCCCCCACCAGTTCTGGACCCCAGGGCAATTATTACGGAGATCGGCGGCGCCGCGTTTCTGGGCATACGAAAAATCGATTACACGATTTCCTTTCTGGGAATGATGATTTTTGCCGCTGCCCGCGCCATCGCTCATCCCAGACGGTTCCGTCTGGGCGATACCATCGAGCTGATTCAAAAAGGCGGGGTGGCCGCCATTCCCATTGTCGGCCTGATCAGCCTCATCACCGGGCTTATCATGGCATTTGTGTCTTCCGTTCAATTGAGCAAATACGGGGGCAATATTTATATCCCTTCGCTGATTGCATTTGCCATGGTTGCGGAAATCGGCCCGATGTTGACGGCCATTATAATTGCCGGCCGGACCGGCTCCGCCTATGCCGCGGAAATCGGCACCATGCAAATATCCGAAGAAATAGACGCCCTGTCCAGCATGGGGTTTGACCCCATTCTTTTTTTAACCATTCCACGGCTTGTGGCCATGGTGATTGCCCTGCCGATCTTAACGGTGCTGGCCGTTATCTTCGCCATCCTCGGCGGCCTCATTGTCAGCGTCACCATGCTGCACCTGATGCCGGCCGCCTACATTCAGGGGGTCGCCGATGCATTGTTTATCGATGATATCATCTGGGGGCTTGCAAAAAGTGTCATATTTGCGATACTGATAGCGTTGATCGGGTGCCTGAGAGGATTTCAGGTGCGCGGCGGGGCCGCGTCAGTAGGTGGAGCCGCCACCTCGGCCGTGGTCAGCTGCATCTTTATGATCATTCTTGCGGATTCCATTGTGGCGATCATACGGATATACTGGGGATGATGCAGGTAAACATCCGGCCCCAGAGGGGCCTGCTTTTGTTGCCCTATAAGGGGATTGTTTACAGGCCTCGTACGTGAACATAAAAACTCGGAAGACGAAGGCACATGGTGCTTGCACTCATCCTGCGTGTCCTTCGTGAGCTTCGTGGTTCAACTGCCTGGGGGTTAATTACCACGAAGCGCACGAAGGACACGAAGATACGTGCATCGAATTGATGCCCGGAATACTCCGGTATCTGTTTTGATCATTGAAGCATTTGATATTCGGATTTGTTTCGAATTTCGAATTTCGTGCTTTGCTCATTACCGGCATAGCCTTTTATCGCTCACCTGGCCCAAAAGACCAGGTTTTGTTGACTGAATGAACGAATGATCCAGGTAAACAACATCAGCGCCAGGTTCGGTGAAGAGGTTGTTCTGAACAACATCAATTTTAACGTGGCGCAGGGGGAAATCGTTGTGATCCTCGGTGAAAGCGGTTGCGGCAAGACCACGCTGATGCGGATCATGACGGGCCTTGGCACGCCCTCGGCCGGGCAGGTGCTGATCGACGGCCAGGACATCGGCTGCTGCAACACCACCCGTAAAATCGGCGTGCTGTTTCAAAACAACGCATTGTTCGGCTCAATGACGCTCAGTGAAAACATCGCCCTGCCCATAGCCGAGTATACGGACCTGGATGCCGCCGCCATCCGGAAAATGGCAAGCATCAAGCTGGCGGTTGTGGGGCTTTCCGGATTTGAAGACTACCTGCCGTCGACCATCAGCGGAGGGATGAAAAAACGGGCCGCCCTGGCAAGGGCCATGGCATTAAACCCGCAGATCCTCTTTCTGGATGAACCATCGGCCGGGCTGGACCCTGTCAGTTCGGCGGAAATCGACGAATTGATACTGCACATCAATAAATCATCCGGAACCACCATGGTGGTGGTCACCCATGAACTGGAAAGCGTTTTCACCATCACCAGGCGGGTAATCATGCTGGATAAAATCACCAAGGGAAAAATCGCCGAGGGGACACCGGCATTTCTGAAAAACGAGTGCCATTATCCGTTTGTCCGCCAGTTTTTCAACCGGCAGCCCCGGATAAAACAGATAAATGCGGCCGGCGGCGAGTAAAACAAAATACAGCGAGCAATAATTATGGCTTCCGTCAAAACTAATTTTATGGTGGGCCTGTTTGTCATTGCCGGCATCACGATCATTGCAGTCGTGGTTATCTATGTGGGCGCAACAAGCTATTTTCAGGGAGGACGGATTTACGCCGCCTATTTTGATGAATCCATCCAGGGACTGAACAAGGATTCTCCTGTCAAATACCGCGGCGTGTCCATCGGGAAAGTGCATGATATCCGGATCGCCAAAGACGCCAAACTCATCGAGGTGCTGCTTCGAATCGAGTCGGACTGGAAGCCCGGCAAAGACATCGTGGCTCAGATCAAATCAATCGGCATTACGGGCATCATGTTCGTGGAGCTGAACCGGCAGCAGCAGGGAGATACCCTCCTTTCGCCGGAGGTGGCACAGGCGGCGAAATATCCGGTGATTCCTACAAAATCTTCGGAAATAAGGCTGTTACTGGACGGGCTTGCCGAAGTGGTGAACCAGCTCAAGACAGTGGACCTGGGGGGCATTTCAGGGCGCCTGCAGGAAACCATCACAACGGTGAATCAGACCGTGAAGGATGCGAACGTCAAACCGATCGCGGGCCGCCTTAAAACAGCGTTGGACCGGGCCAACAAGCTTCTGAACGACAAGCGGTGGGACCGGATACTGGCGGTAGGGGAAACCACGGGGAATAACCTGAATGAATTTGCGAAAAACGCTAATGGCGCGGCAATGGAGCTCAATACCCTGGTGGCCGGAAACAGGGAAAAAATCAACACGGCCATTAAAGAGCTGAATACGGTCATACAGCAGGCCGAAACGCTCATGAACAAAGGCACGGAAACCATCGGTAATGTTGACGAGCGCATGTTCAGGCTTGAAAAAAACCTGACCTCCACCCTGCGCCACCTTGAGGAAGCCGGAAAAGAGTTGAGCAACCTGACCACCAAAAGCGCGGACCAGCCCTCGCTGCTCCTGTTTGCCGCACCGCCGCCGGCCAAGACCATCGAAAATTATGACTGATATGAAACCAATGACAATCTTGCACAAGGAGACGCACCCGGAATGAAACACCCCCATGCCTTCATCGCACATACCGGCATCGCAACCATTGTTCTCCTGTGCTGCTTTTTCGCAACCGGCTGCCTTAACTTCTCCGAACTGGTTCAGCCCGCGTTGGAGGTGAATTATTACACGCTGGAATATGAACCACCGTCGCTGGCTGAGGCTGCGCCGGCGCCCGTTGTCATCGGGATCAATGAATTTACGGCCTCCCCGCTTTACGCGACCGGGGACATGATCTACAAGAAAAAAGATTTTCTCGTTGCCGAGTATGTCTACCACCGCTGGCGAACACCGCCGGCCGGGATGATTACTTACCTGCTGGAAAGGGACACTAGAGCCACGGGCCGTTATAGAGGGGTTTACGGCCCGGACGGACTAGCACGGGCCCGCTATATTATCGAGGGTAGCGTGGATAAATTTCTTGAAAACGACGCCGCGACGGACTGGCGGGCGGAGCTGGCCATCAGCATCACCTTGCGGGACGCCGGGGCCGCCGGAAGAGACGGCGATGGCATTGTCTTTCAAAAACACTATGAGACATCCCAGCCATGTGCCCGCAACAACCCCCGTGCCTTTGCCGAAGCCATGAGCCTGGCCATGAAACGACTGTCAGCAGCCATCATCACGGATGTTCATGAAAAAGTGAAAGAGGGGTGAGATTCGAATTCATTATTGACACAAAACGAAAAAAACCCGCCGCGTCCCTGAAACAACTGGCAGGTGGCTGGAGACTGCAAGAGGCCCGCGATTTTGAGACGGCTATTAAATCCTGCGAACAAATCGATAAAGAATGGAAGAACTGGAACGATTCCTGGCCCACCCGGTGGTTGAAACCGTCCCTATGACGGAAATCACATCAGACCGTTACTCCAGAATTGCCGCCCAGACCATGGAAACCGGCGCAGAACTGATAACCATGGACCACCATTTTCAAAACATCTGCAACCTTGTCTTTCGGCTTTTCAGCCCCCCTCAATCTTCAAATTTTTAAAACAACTGATTGCAAGGGCCTGTATATTGTAAAATTTGACGGCTTCGTAAAAAGCCCAAGATCTGCGTTGCGATACATCTCTCGTCATGTCACGTACGGTGTAGGGGCGAACCTTGTGTTCGCCCTCTGATCGGGCGATCAGAGGGCGAACACAAGGTTCGCCCCTACAAAAAATTCCTCGAGGGTGAGATAAAAACATGCCGCATCCTGAACTTTTTACTTTGCCGTCTGCAAGCGACTTCCAAGGAACTTGGTTGGTTTTCGTGCTTTGCGCCTCACCGGCGTAGCCTTTTATCTCTGACCTCCCCCAAAGGACCCGGTATTATTGACTGAATAAATAGTTTGCGCCCACCCCTAAATAGTGTCCGTCCAGAAATTAGATATTTTGGTCGAGTTCAAGGAAGGCGAAAATTTTAACCGGAGGAATACTTTGCGTATTTCGAGGATTAAAATTTGAGCCTGACGCAGAAATCGGGCAAAATAGCAATTTATGGATGGGCACTAAATATACCCCCTCTCACCCAGCAGCAGCAAAATCTCCTGGGCCGCCTCATCCGGGGTCAGGTCGGTGGTATCAATGCGCAGGTCCGGTGAAGCCGGGGCCTCATAAGGATCGTCCACACCGGTAAACCCCTTGATCAGGCCGGCCTTGGCCTTGGCATACATGCCCTTGCGGTCCCGTTTTTCACACTCCTCAATGGGCGTGGCGATGTGAATTTCAAAAAAACCGCCATAGGCCTCAATGACGCGCCTGACCTCGCTGCGCGTCACTGAATAGGGCGCGATGGGCGCGCATATGGCGATTCCCCGGTTTTTGGTGATCTCGCTGGCCACGAACCCGATGCGCTTGACATTGATATCCCGGTGGGCCTTGGAAAAATCCAGCTCACTGGATAGATTGTGGCGGACAATATCGCCGTCCAGCAGGGTCACCGGCCGCGTGCCGATCTCCAGGAACCGGGCGTACAGCACCTTTGCGATGGTGGACTTGCCCGCGCCGGAAAGGCCGGTGAGAAACATCGTAAACCCCTGCCGGGAGGGCGGGGGGTAGGCCCGTTCCAGCTCCGTCAGCACCTCGGGAAAGGTGGCCCACTCGGGCACCGTCTTTCCCTTGCGGATCCGCTCCCGGATGATGGTGCCGGACATGGAGATGTATTGTGCCTCTTCGGGCACCTGATCCACCGGCACAAATTCATCCTCAAACGGCAGATAAACGATCTCCGGAAAAGCCACCACATTCATGGAGAGCTCCTGGGCATACGCGGCTGCCGTTTCCGCGGCCTGACCGCTGTCATAGAACGATCTGCCGGCCTTGCCCCTGGCCGGGCTGGCATGGTCGGCGCCGATGATAAAATCCGTGCACCCGAAATTCTTCCCAATGATCAAATGCAACAGGGCTTCCCTGGGGCCGGCCATGCGCATGGCCAGGGGGATTAAATTCAGCATAAACGAATCCGGCGGATAATAATCGGCAATCCGCTTGTAGCATCGGACACGGGTGTACCGGTCAAAGTCACCCGGGTCTGTGAGCCCCACACTGGGCAGACAAAGCAGATTCGCCCGGGTCTGACGCATGGCACGGATCGTCATTTCAAACTGGGGACGATGTATGGGCTGCCGGGTATGAAACCCCACCACCCGCTGCCATCCCAGTTTTTTATAAAAGGACCGCACCTCGGCCGGCGTTTTGCGCAGCTGGCGGGAATCGAAATGGACCGGCAGCCGCACCACTTCCATCCTGCCGCCGATGTAGTATTGCCGGCAGGACCGAAGCAGGTAGTGAACCCCGGGATGGGCATCGTCCGTGGTCCCGTGAACCGCCATGACCTCCTTTTCCAGATCCGGCTTCCATATGTCTTCAATCTCAAGAATAGCCAGCAGCAGCCCTTCCTGGTCCCGCAAGGCAACGGACTGCCCCGCATCCATGGAAAGGGCTTTAGTTTCATCCAGATCAAGGCATACCGGTACGGGAAACAAGGTGCCATCGGCAAGTCGCATGCGGTCCAGCACGGATTCATAATCCACCTGCCGCATGAACCCTTTCAGCGGTGAAAAAGCACCGGTGGCCAGCAAATCAAAATCGCAGAGCTGGCGGTTGTTCAACACGATTTCCTGAAGGTTCAGCGCCAGGTCTTTCAGCACGTTGCCCCGATCTTCATCCACCACCAGGTCCACCAGCTCCCCCCCATGCGGCGCGCCGTTTCCATTTTTCATAAACATCCTCCCCGATCCTTGTTTTCCTGCAATCCGCAGGCATATTATTGTTCGTGAAAATTCGTGCCGATTCGTGGGCCACATCCGCTATACGCCCACCAATGCACACGAATTTACACGAATTTATTCAATTCATGGCATCTCCGGCAGGCAGTCCTCAGGCACCTCCCTGAGATACGGGGCATTGGCATCTTTTTCAGACAGCACCGGTGCATCTTCACCCCATGCAATGTTGATGTCCGGATCGTTCCACCGGATCACCCGGTCCGCCTCGGGATTATAAAAATCGCTGCATTTATAGGCCAGCAGGACGTTATCGCTCAACGCCCGGAACCCGTGGGCAAATCCCGCCGGAATAAACAGCTGTTTCCTGTTTGCCGCGGACAGCACCGTGCCTGTCCACCGGCCAAAGGCGGGCGACCCCTTCCGGATATCCACCGCCACATCAAATACCTCGCCGGAGATTACGTAAACCAGTTTTGCCTGGGGCTTCGGAAACTGGTAATGAAGCCCCCTTATAATGCCGGCGCCTGAACAGGACAGATTGTCCTGAACAAATACCGCATCAATGCCGTGGTCCACATACCGGCGGCGGTTATAGGTCTCCATAAAAAAGCCGCGCCGGTCCTGGAATACATCCGGAGCAACGATCTTAACCTCGTCAATGGACGTGACAATTACCTTCATGCTGCCTTACTCCACCCCTCTGCCGTATTTATAATCAGTGTCCGTCCAGCAAATATGCGCCATACCAGTTGTTGGCATAAGCCGCTACCAGTTTTTCCACCTGCGCGGCATCGATAAACCCTTTGTTAAACACGACCTCTTCCACGCAGGCAATCTTCAGCCCCTGCCGCTTTTCAATGGTTTCAATGAAATTGGCGGCCCCAAGAAGACTTTCAGGTGTTCCGGTGTCCAGCCATGCCACCCCGCGCCCCAGTTTTTCAACATACAGGCTGCCCATGGCAAGATAGGCACGGTTGACATCCGTAATTTCAAGCTCGCCGCGGGCCGACGGCTTGAGTCCCGATGCGATATCGACTACCTGATTATCATAAAAATAAAGTCCTGTCACCGCCCAATTGGATTTCGGGGCTGCCGGCTTTTCCTCGATATCCAAGGCACTGCCGCCATCATCAAAACTCACCACGCCGTACCGCTCCGGGTCCTTTACCCAGTAGCCGAATATCCTGGCACCGTCTTCCAGCGCGGCCGCTTCCGAGACTTTGCCGGTGAGCCCGTAACCATAAAAAATACCAGAAGTCTTCGAAAAAACCGAAGGCGTTCTGGTATCTGAATGCGTCCAATAGTAAAGAATCCTGGCCCAGAGGGCCCGGTTTTGGATTACACCTGGAAGGGATTTAGTCCAAATCGAAATCGGTATCGGGATCGCTATCGAAATCGAGCGGACCCAAATTCGATGAACTCGTAAAAAATCGCTTGCCGACGGCAACGTAAAAAGTTCAAAATGCGGCGTGTCAATATTACCCTCGAGAGACATCCTGTAGGGGCGAACCTTGTGTTCGCCCGATCAATAGGCGAACACAAGGTTCGCCCCTACACAGTACGTGACATGACGAGAGATACGCAACCCAACCCCATAAGCGGACATTGGACTTCCAAGGAACTTAATCTGCCAATTTGCAAAACCTATCAATTCTATTCGATTTTTCAGTTTATTACCAGGTTTTCCAGTCTGCCAAAACAACTGAACAGCAACACGTGCCCCGCCCCTTGCAGCGCAGCCGAGCAGGGACGGTTTTTTCGAAAAACGCGGGCAGACTGTTTGAGCAGACGAGGATTAACGCATCTTTACAAAATGACAGGCGAGTTTCTGCCAGCGCCGAAAAAACCGTTCCTGTGAGGGAAGCCGAAGGCCCCAAAATATCAAATAGACGCGGGCGCCCTTTCTTTTGCATACTTTTCTTTGGGCGACGA
This sequence comes from Thermodesulfobacteriota bacterium, assembly GCA_034189225.1. GTDB lineage: Bacteria > Desulfobacterota > Desulfobacteria > Desulfobacterales > Desulfosudaceae > JAXHTY01. The sequence goes on along the minus strand of JAXHVL010000057.1, from coordinate 13,736 downwards.
GCAAAGAAAAGTATGAATAAAAGCTTCTTACGAAGCGATCAATTATTTAGTGCCCATCCAGATTATGGATGGGCACTATTTAAAGCAGGCGCATACTCCGGCACCACACCCTTTAACTGGGCCCTTATGTTTGTCACATCCTGAGATTCGGCATACCGGATCAGCTTGTCAATATTGCCGTTCAGGGACACCAGGTCTTTTTCCACGCCGCGCAGCACCATGATCTTTTCATGGTCGGTGGGCACGATGCCCTCGCCTTCGGTAATCAATTCCTCGTAAAGCTTTTCGCCGGGGCGAAGGCCGATATATTCGATCTTGATGTCCACGTCGGGCTCAAACCCGGAAAGCCGGATCAGGTCACGGGCCATGTCCGCGATCTTGATGGGGGTTCCCATCTTCAGCAGAAACACCTCGGCACTTGTGCGATTTTTATTGCCAATGGCACCTGCCTGCAGGATAAGCTGGCAGGCTTCGGAGATGGTCATGAAATAACGGGTGACATCCGGGTGGGTGACCGTCACCGGCCCGCCTTTTTCAATCTGCTTCTTGAAAAGCGGAATAACACTGCCCGCGCTGCCGGCCACATTGCCGAACCGGACGATCATGAACTGGGTCCTTGCGGTATTGCACCCGTTCTGGCTCTGCAAAAGGATTTCCGCAACCCGCTTGGATGCGCCCATTACATTGGAGGGCCGTACTGCCTTGTCCGTGGACACGAAAACAAAACGGTCCACATCAAACTTCTTGGATACTTCCACCAGGTTCTGGGTGCCGCAGATATTGTTTTTCACCGCCTTCCAGGGGTGCGATTCCAGAATCGGTACATGTTTGTATGCCGCCGCGTGAAACACCACATCCGGCGTCAATCGCGCAAACACCTGCTCAAGCTGCTGCCGGTCCTGAACGTCTCCCAGAATCGGCACAATATCTATCCCCTCTTCCTTGAAATTGGATTTCAGCTCAAGGTCAATCTCATACAAAGCGGTTTCCGAACGCTCAAACAAAATGATCCGGCCTGGATGAAATCGGCCCACCTGCCGGCACAGTTCGGACCCGATGGAGCCGCCGGCCCCGGTCACCAGAACATTTTTACCCCGCAGATAGGCGCCGATTTTTTCCTTATCCAGGTTCACCACATCTCTTCCCAGCAAATCCCGGTAGGCCACATTTCGAATGGAGCTGATGGAAACCTTGCCATTGATGAGCTCGGCATAGCCGGGAACCGTTTTAAAGCTGACGCCGCTTTTTTCGCAATGGGTGACGATGGTCCGCATCTGGTCCGCAGATGCCGAAGGAATGGCAATAACGATTTCATCCACCCGCATGGTATTTTTAATGGTCTCAACATAGGCAATAGGCCCAAGCACGGGAATACCATGAATCTTCATGCCGATTTTAACGGGATTGTCATCCAGAAACCCGACCACATTGTACCCCAGCAGAGGATTGTTCCGAATCTCCCGGTATATTTTCTCGCCGCCGTCCCCTGCACCGATAATGATCACGCCTTTGCTGGTCCTGTCCTTTTTGCGGGCAATCAATTGCTTCCATAGGGAAACTGCAACATCCCGAATGTTCTCGCCGGCTGCATGCTCAAAATAAAACCGGATGGCCACTCTGAAACCGGAGATCAGAAGAATGGTGAGCAGACAGTCAACCAGAAATACGGATCGGGGAAACCCCTCAAACCGGTTGATAAACAAAATCGCACCGACAATCAAAAGACTGCTCAGGAAAGAAGCCTTAACAATATTCAGCAGATCACCGATGCTCGTATAACGCCACATGCCGCGGTAAAGATCAAAAAAGTAAAAAACAGCCAGTTTTGTCAATATTGCAAACGGCAGGGTATGCCACAACAAATTCGCCGATGACCTGGAAATATCGAAATCAAAACGCAATAAATAGGAAAGGCAAAGCGCGCCACAAAAAAGCAGCACATCCATGCAGAGAATAACAGCCACATTTTTTCTGAGATATAACTTTTTCATTCTGATTTTAAATTATGTGCGGCATATTCATTCAATATGCCGCACAATGATTGATGGCACGTTAAATCCTGATCATTGTCCTTTTTTGTCCGGCTCGGTCACGGTCATCTTGTGCCTGTTTTTCTCAATCGTTTTTTCACCGATGCCTTTAACGTTCCGTAACTCATCAACCGATTTGAACGTTCCATGGGCATCCCTGTATTCTATGATCCGCTGCGCATACGCATCACCAATACCGTCCAGCTGTGCCAGCTCTTCCACCGTGGCCGTGTTGATATTAACCTTCCCTGCATCATCCGCAACTGCAACACCGGATATTGCCATCAAACCGACAACAATGGCACATATCCCCATAACCAGTTTCCGTTTGAACATGTTGAATTCCTCCCTTACTCAAGTTGTTTATGAAAAGCAGCCCTCAGGTCCCCCGGCAGGCCGATCCTGCCGTCTCCCCAAAAGCAACACGTTGTGACTGGTTTTGTCAATGGATTAAATCAAAGATGACTGATATCCCCTCCTTCATCAAAGCATTTATCATAAATAGAACATATTCTGATGTCAAGCAGCAACTTGATTTTTTATTTTCTCGCTCCCTCGCTCCTGAGACTGTGTCACAATATATCATTCCGGCCAGTGCAGCGAAAGAGCTTCTGGCGGTCTAAAGACCGCCGCTACACCGGCTGTGACAATTGCCCCATATTTTGGTAAACACCGCAGCCTGTGTAGCGGAAGCCTTCAGGCTTCCACATAAAAGCAGACCCCATTCCCTAACGCTCTGTTGACAGTGATCGAGAATAAGATTGCTTTGTTGCATACGCTCCCGCAATGGCATCAAACCAATTGCGACACAGCCTCTCCTGCGAGGGAACGCATAAATTGCCGCCACCTGCCCAGGTGCCGTGCAGGACAGGCACTTGCGCCCCTTAATCTTGCCGCGGGGGGCCTCCCCCTGTTTTGATTTTTCCACTGACAAGGCCTGCCGGCCTTCGCCAGTGCCACCCACTACACACCAACTCCCCAAACCGTCTGCTACCACTTCACCCCCCTGAAAATCACATCTTTCCGGACATTTTCCCGGTGTTTTTCAACCGCATGAAAAAAACGTTCCAGGACCGCATCGGTCAAGTAATGAGGCTCGACCCCGAGCCCTGTCAATCCCTGGTAGATTGGATTATAGTAATGATCTTCCGCTTCTTTTCTGGGGTTTTCCAGGTGATCAATATTGACATCATATCCCAGCCGGCGGCCTACCACGGCCACCTTCTCCGCCAGCTCGTTCACGCTGAAAGTCTCCATGATCTGGTTGAAAATCCGCAATTCGCCGGCTTTTGCCGGTGACTTTTGCGCCATGGCCACGCACTGAAGGGTATCGTTGATGTTCAGGTATCCCCGCGTCTGCCCGCCCTTGCCATAGACGGTCAAGGGATACCCCACCACGGCCTGAGTCACAAACCGGTTGACGATGGTCCCAAATATCTCATCATAATTAAAAATCGTGTTCAGCCGCTCATCACCGCCGGTCTCTTCAGTTTCAAACCCGTATACCGGACCCTGCATCAAGTCGGTGACGCGCAGCCCCCACATTCTCACGCAAAACCACATCAGATCGGTATCCATGATTTTGGTGGTGTGGTACAGGGAGCTTGCCTGGCGGGGAAAAAGAAAGGTATCGGACCGTCCTTTATGGGTTATCTCCAGCCACCCTTCTTCAATATCAATATTGGGCGTGCCATATTCGCCCATTGTGCCGATGTGAATCACATGGGTTTCCGGTGAAAAATCCTTCAGGGCAAACATCAGGTTGTTGGTCACCAGCAGGTTATTGGTAATCGTAATATTGGCATACTTATAATTAATCAGGGAATACGGCGCCGACGGCTGTTCCGCATAATGCACCACGGCCTCGGGAACACCGGTAAAAGTGTTGTCCAGCGCCCAGGCATAGGGCATCCGCCCCTCAAACAGCCCCCGCATCACATCAGCCTCGGTTAAATCACCGACCACCACTTTGATCTCTCTGCCGGTGTTTTCATACCAGATTTTGGCCCGTTCAACAAGGGTGGGCACCGCGTAAAGCATCCCCACATCCAGCTCCGTGCAGGCGTTGCGGCGGAAATAGTTGTCCACCACGGTCACCGCGAAACCGCGGGCGGAAAAATACATGGCCGTGGGCCAGCCCAGATAGCCGTCACCGCCGAGAATCAGAACATGTTCCATTCACATTTCCTTTTTCAGTTTCTCAATGTAAAAAAATCAAGGTCCTCGCTCAACCGATGCCCAAGTCTGATGGATAGCACAGCCCCGCCGACCAGCACATAGTCACAAAGGAAATCGGCCTCATCAACCAGATACCTTAACCCGGTTATTTCACGGGCCGAGTTCGCCGCAGATGCGAGGCGCAGCATGTGAAGCTGTAGTCAATCTACTGCGAACATGCTGCAACAAAGCAGGTGCGGCGAACTCGGCTCGCCCGAAGGGTGAATTTTTTTGATATAAAATGGCTTTTATTCCGCAAAAACCAAATGACAATTTGTAATTTTGAAATGACTACTAAAAATAACCTAACCTATCGCAATAAAAGTATAAAATAAAATTAATCAAAAAAATTCATGAAATATCCGGGTTAACACCTTTTCAGTGTTGGGAAGCAAGTGCCCTGATTTTATTACTTCGGTCATATGCAGCCTTTTTTTGCTTGATCAGCGTCAGATCAACATCAAAAACAACTTTTGCCAGATAAAAATTCAGCCGATCAAACCTTGAATCAAACATTACCCTTTGGGCCCAGGCCTCGTGTATCTCACCATCGGCAAACATGTTCTTCAGTTGTCGAATATCATCAACATCCCCGTACTTCAGGACTGTTTCAATAAAGATACCCGGAGCGACATCCTCCATGGCAACATCTTTGGCATAACTCCAGAAAAGATTCTCCGCTTTCATCTTTTCAAAAAGCGCTTTTTTCAGGTTATCCGACATCTTACCCCCAGAAACGCTTATCCGGCTTGAATGCTTCCTGTTCCTCACCTTCGAGAAGATTGTTATCATACAAAAACCGCCGAAGCGCATCCTGGTCCAGCGGCTGCTCATTTGCGGAATGATATGCCCGCTCCACTGTATCATTGACAATGCCGTCGTATTGGTCATCAATATCCCTGTACAAAGATTCAAACGCGGGGCGGACCACAAAATACCGCTGCAGTTCAAGGCTTCGCCGGATCTCCTCATCGGTCATCAATTCTTCGTATTGCTTTTCCCCCGGCTTGGTGCCGATGTTCTCAACCTGAACATCCGACGGTGAATAGCCATACTTCGGCGCCAGTTCGCCGATCATGACTTCCGCCAGATCCTGTATGCGAATCACCGGCATCTTGGTGACAAACACCTCCCCGCCGTTGGCAATAGTGGCCGAATCAATGACCAGCTGCACGGCCTGGCGGATGCTCATGATAAACCGGGTCATATCAGGGTCGGTAATGGTCAGGGGCCCGCCCTTCCGTATCTGCTCCCGGAAAATCGGAATCACCGACCCCCTTGACCCCAATACATTCCCGAACCGGGTGGAAGCAAAAATACTCGTACCCTTACGAAGATTGCTGTTGGCGGCGGTCATCAGCCGCTCTCCCATCAGCTTGGAGGTCCCCATCACGTTGGTGGGGTTCACCGCCTTATCGGAACTGGTGAAGATAACGGTTTTTACCTTATTTGCCGTAGCCGCCAATACAACATTCTGAACGCCCTGAATATTGGTCTGCACCGCCTCAAACGGCGACACCTCGCACAATGCCACATGCTTAAACGCTGCTGCGTGGAAAACAATATCCACATCGGCAAACAGCCGCATCAGGCGCTGCCGGTCCCGAATATCGGCCAGAAAAAAATGCGCCGAAGTATCCAGATACCGCTGCTGGGTAAAAAACAACTCACTCTCGTTGTTATCCAGCCCCACCAGTTCTTTAACATGGTAATCCCGAATCAGCTGCCGCACCAGCTCGCCACCCACCGTACCGCAACAACCGGTCACCAGCACTCGTTTATCTTTTAATTGTCCCATAAAATTCTTTTGTGCCCATTCCTTTTTTTAACCAAAAATTTATCGAATTACATTACCTGAATTTTTACAAATTGCAAGACAATCCGATCTTTCATCATCCTGATCGCTATCCTTGTTTGCCGGAAATAATTATTGACATAAAAAATTTTGAATCATATAATGATTCAAAAAGAGTTAAGGAGTGAGTCATGCAACAATTTACCATACGCGGCTTAGACCGGGAAGTTGAAAAAGAGATACGAAAAACCGCGCGCCATAGCGGAAAATCCATCAATCAAGTAATCAAGGAAATTATTCATAAAGAATTTCAAAAAGACCAAAAAGCCGCCGCCTCCTTAAAACAGCTGGGAGGCGGCTGGAGCCGGGAAGAAGCCGTTGATTTTGAAGCCACGATACAATCCTGCGAGCAGATAGACGAAGAAATGTGGAGATGAAACTCATTATCGACACCAACGCTTACGTGGGCTTTAAACTGGGTTACACCGAAGTGATTGAATACCTTGCCCGGGCCGGCTCCGTACTTGTATCTCCCATCGTACTGGGGGAACTCCTGTTCGGTTTCCGGGGCGGCGCCCGATTTGACAAAAACATGGAAGAATTAAACCGGTTCCTGGCACATCCGGCAGTTGAGATCATCCCGCTGACGGAAATTACATCGGACCGATATTCCAGAATCGCCGCCCGGCTGAAACAGCAGGGAACCCCCATTCCTTCCAATGACATCTGGATAGCCGCCCAGACCATGGAATCCGGCGCGGAACTTGTAACCATGGATCATCATTTTCAAAACATCAGCAACCTCGTCTATCGGCTTTTCAATCCTCCGCATTAATTCCTAAATCTCATTGAATTATCTCCATTTCTATATCCATCCCCGCAGCCCTGGCCTCCGCCCCCCGCGCACTCCCTTGAGCCTAAAACAGTTCTCCCTGATACAACAACTGCGAAAACTCAACGGCCGGGATTATTTCAATGCCATCGCTGGTGATTCTTTGTTTATCCTCACAACAGACAGCCGTAAAAAGTTCAAGATCAAGGCTTGCGCAATTTCGAAGAATGCAGCGTACTTAGGCGTACGTGAAATTCTGAGAAATTGCGCGTAACGCAGATATTGGACTTTTTACGGCGCCATCAAAGATTGTAAAAGATGTGATTTTCCGTATTCCTGGAGAGAATCAGCTGTTCCTCCCCGTTTAAATCAAAATAAAGGCGGGAATTTTTTATCTGCAGAGCCGCCAGTTCAATGCTGACGGCAAAGTCTGCGCTCATTTTTTCGAGCACCTCCTGGAGATCTGTATAGCGCCTGACATATTGCACCCCTGTTTCTTCCGGCAGCAGGAATTCAGCCGCAAACGCTCTGGCCCTTTGTTCCACGTACAGGGCAGTATGGCCGCCCAGGGCCTCTGCAAACGGAAGCGCGCCTTTCCGGTCAACAAGAAGATGGCATATTTCATGGGCCAGGGTACTTCTGCGCCCGTGTTCATGGGCAGGTCTTGCACCTTCGCCGGTGTTGAGAATCACCGCCGGACCATGACGGGGCCCCCATGCCGCCACTGCATCCAGGGGACAACGATCAAGCCTAATTTCCAAGATTTCCACATCCCATTCACCAAAAATTTGTTCCGGCTCTGCCGGGTTTTCAGGATCAAGCTCCAGAATCCGCCGCAGCGCCTTGGCGGCAGCATACCCTTGCTCATAGGGACGCATGTTTTCATCCAGCCCGGAAGCAATTTGCCCGGCAACCGCTTCCAGGCGTTGAACTTGCCGAAAGGGAACATCTTTTATGCATTTCAGGATCGCCTGCTGCTCTTCAACCCTTACAACGCCGGCGCTTAATCTGGCGGCAGCCAGCAGCTCGTTGTCAAAGTCCACCCTTTCGGTATCGGTCTCCCAGAAAACCCGTGGAGATTGCCCTTGTTCAAGCTTTGATCTTATCTCGCTGGTCATGCCGGTTCGAAGCTCCCAGAACAATTCCTTCGCCCTTTGCTCCCGATCCCTCCAGCGCTGCACTGCACGCGCGGCGCGGGAATCCCTGCAGTCTTCAATGTAATTTGCCAGACAATCGCCAAGCTCGCTTAAGGTATCAATAACCTCTTGAAACCAGACAAAAAGCCGCACACTATCGGAGTAGACCCATGCCTTTTTGCCCTGCCGCAAAATGAAAAGCGACGGCAAAAAGATTCCCTTCAGCCCCATTGCCAAGTCGTGCCGGCCCTCGAACCTAAAAAGACGCTCATCCTCTTCAAGGAACTGCTCCTCGCCCATGCTTTCCCATCGTTTTTCAGCTTCATGGCGCATTTTCCCCGGATGCAAAGGAGTTATGGATATGGGATATTTTTCCTCCATAAGCAGCCAGGGCCATTTATCACCCAAAAACTCCAGTAGCTCTAACCATGCCCATGCTACGGGAGCATCCTGTCCGTCACTGGATTCGGCGCACCATACGGGCTCGTTGTTCAAGGATACAAGCATCTCGCCCCATGCCAGGCTGCGCGGATGGTCTTCATCGTAGAAAAGGTTCAGGAAAATTTCAAGCGATTCTCTGCTTCCTATCGTCCGCCGTATTTCTTCATCCATCTTTTAAACTCCCGAAGCTCATTGGCTTTTTTTGCACGAGCTTCAAGCTGTTTTATTATTCTGGCCGGAATCCTTCGACTGATACCCTTGTCTCCCCGCCAGGGAAAGCCGTGAAAGGATTTTCCGTATTCAGTTCTCCTTGCTTCATATACAACACCTTTGTACACATTGTAAATCCTTTCGGGAACGTCAGGATCGCCATCTGCAAACACCGAAAATCCATTGTTTAGCAAAGTTTCTGCAAATTCCCGGGTTATGGAGCAGTGGCATTTGCCAATCGGCCCTTTGCCAGAAGGGTCAAATCCGGCTTCGTCCCTGTTCCATGCATGCTTTTTCTTTCCTTCCCCGGGATCATACTGCCATACACACATTTTTACCCACACGGATACTGAATAAACGACCTTTGATACAGATTGCTGTTTGCGAAATTTACACACCTCATTTTGTAAACATCACCGCATCCGGATAGGCACTTCTCAACAGCGTGGACTTTCCTGTTTGCCGCGGCCCCCATAAAAAAAATGTTTCCGTGCCTGCCGCAGGTAGATTCAATTCTCTTTTTATCATACACCTCTCTTGTTTGTCCATCATACATCCTTCATTACTGGCTGTTAATCGGCACGAAATCCCATCCCGCACATCGGCCAGAAAAAAATGCGCCGGGGCACCCAAATAGCGCTGCTGGCTGAAAAACAACTCGCTTTCGTTGGGCAGCCTAGATCATATGCCTGTACTGTGCTATGTAACCCGCGCATTAGGACGGTAAAGGAGCAACCCCATTGCCGCGAAAGCCGCGAACGATGCTCCTGCAATAAATGTCGCCGAGGCGCCGAACATGTTCCACAATGACCCTGCAATGACACTTGCCAGCAATAATGCCCCTCCACTGACCAGATTAAAAATCCCGAAGGCCGTACCGCGCAGATTAGCAGGCGCAGTATCGGCAACAAGTTTCGAGAGCAATCCTTGGGTCAGTGCCATATGCACGCCCCAGAAAGCCGAGCCAAGCAATGCGATCCCAGGCGAGGCAGCTATTGCCAACACGATATCAGCCACGACGAGTATCCCAAGTCCCATCAATAGAAGCGTTCGCGCGGAAATACGATCAGCCGCCGCGCCTGCTGGATACGCAAATATGGAATAGACAACATTCATTACAATCATGATTACGGGCACGTAGCCGATAGCCAGCCCGACGTCCCGGGCACGCAGAATCAGAAACGCCTCACTAAAACGAGCGAGAGTAAATACTGCTCCGAGCGCAACTACAAGCCAGTACCGCAGCCGCAAGCGTTTGGCATTATTCAAGGACAAGAGATTTCTATGAGCGACGGCATGGACTAACGATTCGGGTTCGCGCACTCCAACGATCAGCAGGAGTACCGCGATAAACGCCGGTAGTACCGCCACCCACAACACGGCTTTGATGTCGTTTGCGAACCAAATCATGAATGCGACCGCGAGCAGCGGACCGACAAAGGCCCCTACCGAATCGAGCGCCTGGCGCAAACCGTAGGCCGCACCCCGAAGCTGCTCTGGTGCAATATCGGCGACGAGAGCGTCGCGTGGCGCACCGCGAATGCCTTTACCGATGCGATCGACAAAGCGTGCTCCGAACACCCACCCAATTGATGTGGCAAGTGGAAATATTGGCTTGGTTATGGCAGCCAGGCCGTATCCAATCACAGCCAGAAACTTTCGTTTCTGGAAGTAATCGCTAATCACTCCCGAAAAAACCTTGGTGATCGAAGCTGCTGCCTCGGCAAAGCCTTCAACGATCCCAATGGTGACCATGGATGCACCGAGCGTTGTAGCCATGAATATCGGCAAGAGGCTGTGAACAAGCTCGGATGAGCTGTCCATAAACATCGAGACAAATCCAAGCGCCCAAATGCCTTTCGGCAATTTGCGGTAAAAGCCCTTGTTGGCAGCTTTTTTTGAGACGATTTTCAATAATGATAACGTGCTTGCACAAAATCGATTCTTTCATGCCTAACGGCATAAACGAGCCGATGTTCTTGCGTTATTCGACGGGACCAGACACCTGATCCAAGAGACTTTAGAGGTTCAGGTTTACCGATACCTTGAAAAGGGTTCCGCATAACCGCCTCGACCAATTGAAAAATACGGAGTGCTGTTTTGCGATCAGTCTCCACCCAGTATCGTAGATCCTCTATAAACTCTGGCTGAAAAACAGATTCTCTCTGCTTTTTGATACCGGATGGTTTCTTATCACTTTTACTCAAAGCCGACCTCATTTCGAAGGTCATCAATCGTTTGAGGGGAACCATATCCTTTACGGACTCTATCAAGTGCCGAAAGGAGTCGCTTTGCATTTTTGGGTGACCGAAGCAGGTGTGCTGTTTCGAGTACACCGGCCAACTCGTCGGCGGTTATCATGGCGACATCTTCACTCCCACGTCGCTGGATAATAACAACTTCTCGGTTTTTAGTTACTTCATCTAATAAAGAAGCCAAGTTTGCCCTGGCATGAGTGTATGTTGTTTGTATTGTCATATCTGCCTCCTAATTTTATGTACAGATATAATGTACATGTTTTGGGCCAGATTGTCAATATTAATAACCTTGATCTCGAACATTGGACCCCCAATTTTCAATCCTTATGATGTCTGCGACCTTGTCCAGGTCTTCGACAGAGAACTTCTAAAATTTCTTTTCAAACAAAGCCCGGATATCTTCGGCCAATATCGTGTATTTGTCTTCAATCATTTTGCCCCCCTTTTATAATCTCCGGGTCAGCAGGTTTCCCCGCCCCAAACCAAACCGCCCCCACCACCAACGGCGCATACGCAACAACAACCCCCAAGGCACCTTTCAGTAAACCGGCTACAACAAACGAGGCCGCGGGAAGCAGCCAAAACAGGTTGATTGCTCCATACACAAGCGTTACCGGGGTATGTGACCCGTACTTTTGCGCCGCATTCTGGTAGGCATGACAACAATGCGCCTCATATACTTTTTCTCCCCGCAAGGCCCTTCGCAAAAGCGTAACAGTGGAATCCACGATAAATGCACCCAGCAGAATCACCCAGCCCCAGAACAACTCAGGCGCAGCCCAGCCCGCATTGATGGACATCACCCCCAGCACCAGCCCGAGAAACCCGCTTGCCGCATCGCCCATAAAAATCCTGGCTTTTGGAAAATTCCAGAACAGGAAACCAACAGCCGCCGCAGCCAGCAGCGCCGGCAACATCCACATACCCTCTGCCTGTTCGCCGGAAATTACAAACAATACAATTCCGCCCGCACAAACGGTGATGGCCTCAATCCCGGCAATCCCGTTTATCCCGTCCATGAAATTGTATAAATTCAGCAGCCAGACCAGATATATTGCCGCCAGAATATGCCCTGCAATCCCCAGGTTTATCTCCACCCCGAACCAGGGCAACACCGGCAACCCGCCCAACCAGACAAGCGCCCATATCGCACCGATAAAATGCCCGGGCAACCGCAGCCGTGCAGGCAAATCCAAACGATCATCCCCCCAGCCGATCAGCGCGGCCACCGCACCGCTTCCAAACAGGGCCCAAAACAAAAAAACCGGCAAAAAGCCGGCAAATTCCAGTATAATCAACCCCGCAAGAAAAGTCAGAACAATGGACACCCCGCCCCCCCGGGGCGTGGGAATCTCATGCGAGCTGCGCTCATTGGGTATGTCGATCAGACTGTGAGACAGGGCATAGCGCCGCAATCCCCAGGTCAGCAGCACAGAGGCCAGGGCAATACAGATAAACAATAGCAAAAACATCATTTCCACAGCCTACTCTCAAAATATCATTCCCCGAAACCGGTTCCCGGGCCATATACTTCCCAGGGCGCTGTTTCAGAATTGTATCCCAGGGCACATCCGATGGCCACCACTGCAAGCCCGGAGAACTTCAGTCCCTGTTGCAGGTCCGCGGTACTGCCCAGCACGGGCAGCCCGCAGGCTTCCCCGAGTTCCGGGTAGACATCGTCCAAAAAGCCGGCGACTTCAAATTCAACGCCCATCCGAACCGCCTCAAGAACGGTCCGGCCGTACCCTCCAGCCCCTATGATCAGTAAAGATGTCCTCTTGCGCATTTCCTTCGGAACTCCTGCCCGCGAATAACACCAATCCGCAGGCGGCGACTACCTTTCCAGCACTCTTCTGAGCTTATTAACGGCCCTGACGTGCTTGGTTCTGTTCATTTTTCGAATATTCATAAGCTTCCATTGAATTGCCGGTAATTGGTCGAGCCCTGTTATGGGCATCAGGTCCCACCTGGGCACACCCTGCTTGACTGAAATGAGAAAGTCCTTTTCATCTTTTGTCATTGCTAAGCTTAATGTATGGATCATCTTTTCGCGGATATCGACCAGTTCCTCATAATCCACGTGTATCATGGTCATCCCGGCGAATTGGCGCTCATATAAATATCTGAATTCAGTCCTGCCGGGATCAAGCAATTCGCTCATTGGACGGTCATGGCTGGCCAGATAGGCCACAAAAGCAGTACGAATCTTATCCGTGATTCCCTCGTTCTCCAACAAAACCTTGATATCAAAAATATCCCTTGGATGCTGACGATCCAGTGCCGCACACAACTTTCCTGCATACAGATCAGGCATTGAAGCCGTGGTCGCGGTGGTTGTCATTCCAAACGTCTCTTCGGCTACACTGCACAACCTTCTTTTTTCACAAGGAAAAACTGTACCACGTATCACCAGGTTCGGTTCAATTTTGATCAAGGCTTCCGGACTACTGAGTGTAAGCCTGACAATGCTGCTGGTACCACGTAAACAGCTTTCTCCCACTGAAACCCCAGGGGTTTTGGCAAGGATAACATCTGCAATAAGGGTTCGTCACAAAATAAGTTGGGCAAATTTGATGGTCCCTAAAAAGTCAATTTTGGGACGGCAAAGTAAAAAGTTCAAGATCAAGGCGTCGATGTATCTCGAGGAATGGAGCGTACTTAGCCGTACGTGACATGACGAGAGATACATCGCAACGCAGATATTGGACTTCCAAGGAACTCGTTTTTTTGTGGAAGGCTAAAGCCTTCCGTTACATGAATTGAGGCCATTATCGAATCAGGGGATATTACCTCGGTTTGTGTAGCGGAGGTCTTTAG
>JAXHVL010000056.1:0-8364 GCA_034189225.1 Thermodesulfobacteriota bacterium | reverse complement strand
CTCGCAGGGACGCTTTTTCCGGCGCGGGCAGAAACTCGCCTGTCATTTTGTGCAGATGCATTAAACCTCGTCTGCTCAAACAGTCTGCCCGCGTCTTCCGGAAAAATCGCCCCTGCTCGGCTGCGCTGCAAGGGGCGGGGCACGTGTTGCTGTTCAGTTGTTTCGGCAGACTGAAAAACCTGGCAATAAACTAAAAAGGGGCAGACCTGCGTGTCTGCCAAATATATGGCCGAACACATAAGTTCGCCCCTGCGAGGGTAGCCGAAGGCCCAAAATATCAAGCGCTAAAAAATCAGGCCTCGCGCAAGTTACTTACTGCAAAAACGCCGCGGCGGGGTTGGGGGCTTTTTACGAAGCGACCCTCCATCACTGCATCAAAAGAAGACTCACCGCCATCACCCCCATGCCCGCCACAAGGCCCAAAATGCTGTCATGCCCCTTGCTGTAAGCCTGGCTGGTGGGCAGCAGCTCATCCAGGCTGATATACACCATGATGCCGGCCACGCCGCCAAAGAGCGCTCCCATGATCTGCGGCGGAATGACGCCCGCCCCCGTACCAAAGAAAACCAGCAGGCCCAGGTAGGCGATAATGGCGCCCACCGGCTCTGCCAGGCCGCTGAACAGGGAATAGACAAACGCCTTTTTCTTGTTGCCGGTGGCATAAAAGATGGGCACCGACACGCTGATGCCCTCCGGTATATTGTGCAGGGCAATGGCAATGGCGATGGCCACCCCCAGCCCCGGATCATTCAGGGCGGCCAGGAATGTCGCCAGGCCTTCGGGGAAATTATGAATGGCAATGGCCAGCGCTGTAAACATGCCCATTCGCAGGAGTTTTTTCTGGTCCACGGGCGGGCCGGCGGCCAGTGCAGCCTGCGGATCGTCCTGCAGGGATGACCGCTCCTGTTGGGTGGGGAGCTCATGCGGGTTTTCCGCCGAAGGGATCAGGTTGTCAATAAGGCCGATCAGCAGAACCCCGCCAAAAAAAGACCCGGCGTTGAACCAGGCCCCCCAATAGTCGCCGTACGCTTCTGACAGGGCCTCAACCCCTTTGTAAAAAATTTCAACAAAGGAGACATACAGCATGACACCGGCTGAAAAACCCGTGGCAACCGACAGAAAGCGATAATTCTTCGGCGTGGCAAAAAAGGCGATGGCACTGCCGATACCCGTTGCCATGCCGGCAAACACGGTAAGCCCCAAAGCAATCCACACGTTTTCCATGGATCCATCCTTCAGCCGGGTGGTTTATCTCATCAGACCGCCGGACAATCGTTGACGGCTTCGTAAAAAGTCCAATATATGTGTTGCGCTGCATCCCTCGTCACTGCGGCGTACGCCAAGTACGCCTCATTCCTCGAGAGTGATAGGGCTGCGCCGTATCTTGAACTTTTTACTTTGCCGTCCCAAAATTGACTTTTTACGAGACCATCAATCGTTAGGCGCGGTTTTTAGCGGTATATTCAACAATTCATCCAGCAAAGGGCGGTTCTTTTCATAATAATCCGGCGCCAGCAGCTCCTTGCGTTTTATTCCCTTCAGCGCTGTTGACGCCCGGACCCTAGCCATTTTTCAAGATTTTGTGGCGTATCCGGCATGGCCGCTTCTTTCAACCAATGTCTGTTATTCATGAATTTTTAATAATTACAGTATTTATAAATATCAGTTCCAGCCTGGAATGTCAATAAACATACGGCTGGCAAAGATTGGCGCGGCCCGTACGCATCAAGCCGGGTTAAATTACAATTTCACGTTTCAATTTTATTGGACCCCGCAAGAAGAGGGTGGTAAAGTTGGCCTTTATGGATGAACATAATGGAAAATCGGCCAATGGCATCACCCAAAGCCCTGTTAAGGACATACGGCATAAACCCCAAGAAAACCCTTGGGCAGAATTTTCTCTGCGACCGCCAGGCATCTGAAATGATCATCCGCCGGTGCGGCATCACCGCCGGGGATACGGTGGTAGAGATCGGCGCTGGCACCGGCGCCCTTACTGTGCCGGCGGCCCGGGCCGCCATCAGGGTCCATGCCATTGAAACAGATGGGCGGCTGATAAAGCTCCTTGAGCAGATGGTAAACGATAATCAACTTAGCAACGTTGCGATTCACCATAAAGACATTATGGATGTTGACTTTCCCGCCATGGCCGGGGCGGCGGGCGGGAAATTGATCGTCATCGGCAATCTGCCATATTACCTGTCCTCCCAGATTTTAATCCGCCTGGTGGAACATCGGGAAGTGATCAGCCGGGCCGTGCTGATGTTTCAACAGGAGCTGGCCCGGCGGGTCGCCGCAGCCACTGGTTCCCGGGAATACGGTCGGCTTTCGGTCATCATGGGATATTGCTCGGAAGTTACCACCGTGGCCCGGCTCAAACCGGATCTGTTTTATCCGCGACCAGGGGTTCATTCGGAAGTTATTGAAATAAAATTCAAAAACACCCCGGCCACCGGCGGTTGCGACGAAGCCCTGCTCTTTGATATAATCAGGCATGCTTTCGGAAAGCGCAGAAAAACGTTAAAAAACGCGCTGACCAGCGGCATACCCGGTCCTGGAATAGAAACATGGATGGATATACTGGCCCGGGCGGAGATTGACCCCGGCGCCCGGGCGGAAACGTTGATGGCCAGTGATTTTGTGAATATTTGTAACTATTACGAATCAATATATGCAACAACAAAGGAGCGGCATTCCAATGGATGAAACCGAACAAAACGAACTCAACGACTTTATCGACGCATGGACCGAGACGGAAACAAAGACAAGGACCGCATTTCTGCGGCTGAAGACCTGCCTTGAAGCCAAAGACAAAGCAGACCTGGCGTTCAAGGCACGACCGGGCGTGAGCTACTCCCTGCGGTGCGCCTGCCCCGGCCATGACCGGCAGTTGTTTGTGATGGCAGATGTAATTGATGACGATCCTGCCAATCGCTGGCTGTCCGTCTGTTTCTATGGCGACATGATCAACGATCCCGATGAACTGGGCGACCTGATTCCAGGCGGTCTTCTGGGCGAAGACGGATACTGCTTTGACATCGACGAAGGTGAAGATGCGCTGCTGGGGTATATCGAGGCCCGTATTGATGAGGCATATCAGTCGGCGCTGGGATAAAAAAAATGGAAAACTACATATACGGCCCCGTGCCGTCGCGGCGGCTGGGACGATCTCTGGGCGTGGACCTGATACCTTGCAAGATATGCACCTACGACTGTATCTATTGCCAGCTTCAGAAAAGCTCCTCCAAAACCCTGAAGCGGGGATCATACAGGCCCATGGATGCGGTCCTGACGCAATTATGGGAAAAGCTGGACCAGGGCACGGCACCCGACTGCATTACACTGGCCGGCTCCGGCGAACCCACACTGAACCGTGACATCGGCACGATCATTACCCGTATCAGGGACCGCACCTCGATTCCCGTGGCCGTGCTGACCAATGGATCCCTTTTGTGGGAACCGTCGGTGAAAGATGCCGTCATGGCCGCCGACATCGTGATTCCCTCCCTGGATGCCTATACACCCGAAATGTTTCAGGCCATCAACCGGCCCCATTCCGGAATCGATTTTCAGACCATGACCCGGGGCCTTGTGGATTTTGCACGAGCCTATACCGGTACCCTGTGGCTGGAAATCTTTATCATGGACGGTATCAATGGGGCCGCAGCCGATGCCGAACATTTTCTCCCGCTTGTACGGGACATCAATCCCCGTCACCTGTATATCAACACGGCTGTTCGGCCGGCGGCGGATCCGTCCGTGATAAAGGCGCCGGATGAAGCCATCGACCGGTTTTATGGAATTCTGGGCCGGCCGCGGCAGGCGGATGTGAATCAGCGGCATTCGGCCAAAAACACCGAACACACAGACACGGCCGGCGAAATCCTGGCCATGACCGCCAGACGGCCTGTCACCATAACGGACATCGCCGCCGGCCTGTCCATCTCCCAAGAAACGGCCACGCGGCATATCAATGATTTGCTTGCCAATAATGCCGTGGAGATGGTAGAAACAGATGCATTTACATACTACCGGAAAATATCGGGATAAAGGGAAAAACCATGAAGCGTATAGTCCAGGTGTCTACATTCATTATTGCCATGGCCCTTGCTGCTGGCTGCGGCGGAAAGCATGAAACCGTCACCCCGCGGCACCAGACGCTGTCGGACGCGGGTAACGCCATGCAGAAGGCCATTGCGACCTATAACAAGGGATGTTACCGTGCCGCGTTGAAGGAATTTTACCGTGCCCATGAACTGTATACCCTGAGCGACGACATCAACGGCATTGCCATGTGCATGAACAATATGGGAAATATCTACCGCCATGTGGAAGAATATGCGGATGCCGTCTCTTTTTTCGACAAGGCATATGACCTCTATATGAAGATTGGCAATACAAAAGGCGCGGTTCAAGCCCTTTCCAACAAGGCGGCGGTGATGATCGCCGACGACCGGTTGGCCGAGGCCGAAACCCTGCTGGACAAGGCCGTCGTCACCCTCCCCGAAGGCGCCGCGCCACCGATCCCGGTATTGAACAACCGCGGCATTCTCTGCATGAAACAGGGGCAGACCGATACCGCCGAGGCTTTGCTGAAAAAAGCGTTGACCCGCACCGGACCGGAAGACCTGGGCCACCTGGCCACTGTCAGCGGCAGCCTGGGAAATCTCATGGCCCGCACCGGGCGTTATGAAGCGGCCTTACATCATTTCACCACGGCATATGAGGCCGACAGGAAGCGGGGATCAACCAAAAACATGGCTGAAGACCTTTCCGATATGGCCACGGCTTGTGTCGAGCTGGACCAATGGGAGCGGGCCGCCGGTTACCTTGAACGGAGCATCAAAATATACGCCCTTACCGGCGACGTTGTCCGTGCCCACAAAGCATATGAACGCCTCGTGTCCCTGGCACGGGAACACGATTATGACATCGCGATCACCAGCCATTTTGTGAAAAAATGGCTCAAAGGGGAGACCATACGGACATATTGCCGGTAAGCACTCACCACCAAACGAAAGAAGCTGGGACGATGAAGTCCACAATTCCCAATGCAGCGACCTGTCCTGACATATTGTACACTGAAATGCTGGCTGCCATTGAAAAGACAGCCGAAGACATCTTTGAAAATGCCAGGGGCAGTCACGACTGGGAGCATACGCGACGGGTGATAACCCTGAGCAGGACCATCGGACGGGCAGAAGGGGCTGACATGGATGTGGTTATCGCCGGGGCCTGCCTCCACGACATCGGCCGCTGCGGTCCGGACGGTTCCAACGGAAAAATATGCCACGCCCAGAAAGGGGAAGTGATGGCGGCGGAAGTCCTGAACGATTTTGGCATTTCCGAGGAAAAAAAAGCGGCGATCCGCCACTGTATCGCTGCCCACCGGTTCCGCCGGCCGCCGGAACCGGCCACCCTTGAAGCCAAAGTGGTGTTTGACGCCGACAAGCTGGATGCCATCGGCGCGGTGGGCGTGGCCCGGGCCTATCTGTTTGCCGGCGAACTCGGCGCAAAGCTTCACAATCCGGATATCGATGTGACCACCGTAGCTGCCTACTCAAAAGAGGACACGGGATACCGGGAATATATTGTCAAGCTTCAGCGGATAAAAGAACGGATGAAAACCGCCACAGGCCGGCAAATGGCCGAGGCCCGCCACGGGTTCATGGAAGCATTTTTTGAACGGTTTCTGGCGGAATATGGGGGAGAGATGTGAAAACCCTCCGGGGTTCCATGAGAGAGATTTGCCCGTGGCATTGGCCGCAAGCTCGTGCGCGGCTTTCAAAAAAAGACAGTAGTGTCCGGTTAGGTTTTTGCACATCAGGAATGACGACAAAAAATGATGCCGCCGGCCCGAAGTTCCGGGGACGTGTTGCTGTTCAGTTGTTTCGGCAAACCGAAAAATTGAATGAAATGGTCTTATGAAAAAAAATCCCACCTACGAGGAGTTGAAGCAGCGCCTCGAAGCTCTTCAAAAAGTCGAACTGAATGAATACCAGAACATTCGCCATCAGCATTCAGGGACAATATGAACCGGATCTCTGGATCGTGGAGGAGGACCAGGGGCAGATGCAGCAGGTACTCATGAACCTGTATGTTAATGCCTGGCAGGCAATGCGCGGCGGCGGGGTGTCGAAGCTATCCAAAGTTTATAAAAAAAATCGGAAACAAATTGATTTGGTGATCCTGGACATGATCATGCCGGACATGGACGGCGGTGAGACCTTTGAGCGGCTCAAGGCCGTCAATTCCGACATAAAGGCGCTCCTCTCAAACGGCTACAGCCTCAACGCCAGGCCCAGGCGATTCTGGACATGGTAAAATTCAGGCTTTATATGGCGCAGAGAAAAACCCCGAGGGTGGTGAGGTCAGAAACCGGCTGACCGCCGCATAAGGGTGGAAGATGCGAAATATTTGTCTGTCTTGTCCGCATTCTTCGAAATAGTGCAGGGTTTCCGCGATTGCCCGGCTTGAGAGATTCAAGCCGGGCAATGATATTCCAAAACCGATATTTTATTACGATGGACAGGGCACTAGTACCGTCGCTGCTTGGGCCGCTGTCCCCACCCCCGGCGTTCCTTCTTCATAAGATGGCACCCCTGGGGGCCGTAGTCAAAGTCCGACAGTTTTCGTTGCTCAATCGTCGACCCCACGATACGGCCGATCGCCCGTACCATGCCCCGGTCCTCCCGGGTGATCAGGGTGTAGGCCTCGCCGCCCCGGCTTGCCCGTCCGGTGCGGCCGATGCGATGGATGTAAGCTTCAGCCGTGGCCGGCATATCGAAATTGATCACATGTGACACCCGGGTGACATCGATACCCCGGGCCGCGATGTCCGTGGCCACCAGGATCTGGTACCGTCCGTCCCGGAATCCCTTCATGGCGGCCTGCCGCTTGTTCTGGCAGAGATCGCCCTGCAGGGAGGCCGATTTGTAACCCGCTTTTGCCAGCTTTTGTTCAAGTTTTACCGCGCGGTGCTTGGTCCGCGTAAATACCAGAATCGATCTGGCCTCGGTGTTTTCCAGCAGGTTCAGCAGGAGCGGGGTTTTCAGGTTCTGCGCCACCGGGTACATCGCATGGTTCACCGTTTCCGCCGGGGCGGTGGTGCCGATTTTTACCGTGGCCGGATCGTTCAGCACTTCTTCGGCCAGCCGGCGCACCGAGTTCGGCATAGTCGCCGAAAACATCATGGTATGGCGTTTTTGGGGCAGATTGGCCAGGATTCGCCGAATGTCCGGCAGAAATCCCATGTCAAACATCTGGTCCGCTTCGTCGATGACCAGAACTTCCAGTCGGGTGAGGTTAACGGTCCGTCGCCGGATATGATCCAGCAGCCGGCCCGGACAGGCCACGATAATATCGGTCTTTTTCAGGGCCTGGATCTGCTGGCCGATGTTCACCCCGCCGTAAACCGTGGTGCTCCGCATGCCCGTTTTCCGCCCCAGCTCCCGTATGGCCTGGTGAATCTGTTCGGCCAGCTCCCGCGTGGGGGTCATGATCAACGCCCGGGGGCAGCTTTTGGCGTTTTTCGCCGGG
Source organism: Thermodesulfobacteriota bacterium (assembly GCA_034189225.1). Taxonomy (GTDB): domain Bacteria; phylum Desulfobacterota; class Desulfobacteria; order Desulfobacterales; family Desulfosudaceae; genus JAXHTY01. The sequence continues at coordinate 825 of JAXHVL010000056.1, read as the reverse complement.
GCCCGTTCCAGCAGCCGGTGAAGGATAGGCAGCACAAAGGCCGCCGTCTTTCCGGTTCCCGTCTGGGCAAGTCCCATTACATCCTGTTCTTTCATGATCGTTGGAATTGCTTCTGCCTGAATCGGCGTGGGGTCTGTGTAGCCCGCTTCCTTAACACCCGCCATAACAGCGGGGTGAAACGCAAATGTCTTAAAATTCAAAATATGTACCTTTCTTCATGTTGCGACAATCCCGAAAAAAGTCCATCACACGTCATTCCGGACCCATTCCGGAAATCGGCACATATTGAATTGCTGACATTCCTGTTTAAACAAAAACAAAGATTCAGTGACTTTTTGCGAGCTCATCTGCTGAGTGTGTTCTTGTATAAACAATTCTGTAAGCGGCTGTCTTTGATTGCAGAGAGAAAAGTGCTTAGATCGCGTCATCCGGAGGGATGTGCAGTGACGCGGATTGTTGAACTTTTAGCATCGCTATCAAAAAAAGCCCCGTAGCGTTTCCGGGGCTTACGTAAATTTTACTACCAAGAACACGTTTTATTGTTGCCACTATACAGTCCGCATCCACTCCTGTCAAGAGAAATATTGATCCCGGAATTCGCGGTCGATTTTAATGAACAATTGACAGCCGCCCTACAAAAAAGGTAAGAATTATCAATATCCCTTTACCCTGAATTTGGACCAGGGCGGTGTTAACAAGTGTCTATCCATTTCGAAATGGTGACACAATTTTAAGTTTTCAATCCAGAAATGAGAATTTTTTAGCAAGATCAAGGAAAACAAGGAGTTGCGCGGAGGCGTACTAGATGTACGCCGCACAAGCAAC
>JAXHVL010000055.1:0-40548 GCA_034189225.1 Thermodesulfobacteriota bacterium | reverse complement strand
TTTTTCCGTCTTCGAGACGCGAGGAGGGAGAATAGCAAGCTATTTGACCGACGAAGCAACAAAGAAGACGGGAAAAAGAACAAGCCAAATGGTCAAGTTATTTTGTGACGAACCCTTACCTGCTGATCAATAAAAAAAACCCTTTGTCCGATAATCAGGACAAAGGGTTTGCATTGATTTAATTTTTCTTCTTCTTCTAATTCTAGTCAACCGTGCCGTTGATTGAACTGCTGATTGTTACGTCCTCGCAATCTCCGTTGCTGGCCCAATTGACGGTGATCTCAAGTTTTGCTTGCTTTGGATCGCCGGCTCCGTCTGTCGGATCATCATCGCCGATGACAATTACATATTCAATAAGATTCCGATGAAACAATCTGTAATCATCGTTATCCACGTCCCCGTCTGCATCCCAATCTATGGTGGTTTCGCTGCCATAGGCACTACTGCTGGGATAGGTATAGCTCGTTCTCCCTCCCACAATATCCCCCTTGTCGACACTGATTGAAACAGTCGATCCGGCTGACAGCGGGTTATAGTTGATATCGCAGACAAGAATGTTCACGGTATCTGTTCCGCCATTGGCCACTGTAAAAAAATCTTTGCTGAATCTGACAAGAGGAGAACCGGTAATGAGAAAATCGACCTGACGGAATAAATACTTATCACTATCCCACGACCCGTTTACGCCGTCCCACAGGCTGTTCCCATCCCTGTCCACAAACCCGTCTTCCGCGGGATTCGATCCCACTGCAGTGGTAAGGGGGGTTGTTGCTGTGCCGTCGTCCCACAAGCCGTCATCGTCATAATCCCGCCAGGGATCATCTGCTGTATCATCATAGTCTTCACCGGCATCATATTGGCCGTTAATGACGCCGGTACCAACAGGAATGCCATCCTCAAAGGATTCTTCTCCCCTTGTGAACACTAGAACATTGCAGACCCCATCCCTGGGATGGCCGGAAGGAAGCGGATATCCCCAGCTGGTAGCCTGTCCATAATCTCCGACGGCATTATCATCCAGATCGTCAACCAGGTCTTCTTCCCAGGTTTCCGGCACAACATCTTTGGGGGCATTGGTGGCACTCTGGGTTCGAACCGTAGACGTTGCGGTGCCTGTTGCGCCGCTGGTGATCGCCGAGGGGTTTACAGCCAGTCCGACTTCCGACTCAAAGGACACGGTATGACCGTCCAGCACATTATAATTCCCGAAACGATCTGCCAGCCACGCGGTTATATCGGTCTCCACCCCGACGCATTCAAGTCCCCCCATGTTCCATCCCGGCTCGCTCACGGACACGGTAAACCAGCGATCCGTTGGCACACCACCACCGATGGAAATCACCGGTGTGCTGGCGGTTATGGTGGTGCCCCCGGCTGTCGTAATGGAGGCATTGATTGTCACTGCGCCTGGTTCGTAACCACTGTGAAACGTAATCGCCGCCACCCCGTTTGATGTTCCCACGGTCTGCGTGTAGGGAGTGGCATCATCATCTTCGATGTATTCCGCTCCACCCGGGCCGGACATGGTAAAGAGCACATCCACGTCTTCGGCTGGGTTGCCGTTTACATCAATCACGTTAAATGTGATCACGGAATGTTCCTGCCCCCCGCCACCGCGAATGGCCACAGGGTTTTTGGAAACCGAATCAAACTCGATGGATGCCGCTGAAACCGGGTTAATGGTCACATTGATGGAAGCGGTTGCCGAGCCGGAACTCGCATTGATGGTGGCTGTCCCGGCATTATTGGAAGCGGTAAAAGTGGCGCTGGCCGTGCCGGAATTGGTCGTGGCACTGGCGGTTATCGAACCGTACGTGCTGTTTGCCACTTCGAACGTAACGGTCGTGCCGTTATCAACAGGTGCACCGCTGCTGTCTGTCACAGTGGCGGTTATGGTTGATGTATTGGTGGCGGTCACTGCCGTTGGGTTTGCCGCGAGGGAAATATTGCCCGGTGCGGTCTGATCCAGTATGGTCACAGCCCTGGCATCGCTGCTAATCTCACCGGAGGTGGAGGTGGCGGTCACATTCACCGTACCGGGGTTGCTTCTTGCGGTAAAAGTGGTGGTGGCAGTGCCATCGGCGCCGGTTGTCGCCGTTTCCGTCACATAACCAAGCGTGGGGTCATCCACTGTAAAAACAAGATCAAGCCCTGAAATACCGCCGCCGCTCGCATTATAGGCCATTGCCGTCATTGTCGTGCTTTGGCCGGGATTGACGGAGCTCTGGCTCGCAACAAGCCCGATTGCAGCCAGGTCACTCGCCGCCGCTTCCTGGGTTTCTGTGGATGTTGTGGTTCCCCCGCTTCCGCCGCCCTGACTGCTACATCCTGAAGAAAACACTAGTGAAAAAACAACCAATAAGCAGACAGGCCACAATAATACAGAATCTTTTCTCATATCGGGAAACTCCTTGTTTAACAAAATATGACAAAATCCCTTAGGGTCTGTCAGAAAATAAGTGTGTCACACCGAGGTTGTCGATTCGCCCGTCCGGCAAGGCGCGCGACTGAGGCATAGTAAGTCTATGTCGCAAGGAGCGTAACGCCGCTGGACGGGATGAAGCGGCAACCGAATGTAACAGTTATTTTTTGACAGACCCTTAGTCAAGCCGCAGCACATTGGGCGTGATAAAGATCAACAATTCATTTTTATCATTGGACTTGCTCTTGTACTTAAAGAGGTTGCCCAGCAAGGGAATTTTCGAGAGCCAGGGAACGCCCCTTTGCCCGCTGCTGTTCCGTTGCTTGATAATTCCGCCGATCACCACGGTATCGCCGTCATTGACCAGCAACTCCGTGTTCGCCTTTTTAGTATTAAAGGACTGCTCGCCGTTGATAATTTCACCCAGGTCGTTTTTCTCCAGCGCGATTTTCATGGAAATCCGATTATCCGGGGTCACATGGGGTATCACCTCGAGCTTCAGTTCAATGCTCTTGAATTCCGTGTCCGCTTCCCCATCGTCCACCGTTGTGTAGGGGTACTCAACCCCCTGGGAAATTACAGCGGTTTTGTTATCGAGGGTCACCACCTTGGGCGTGGAAACAATATTCACTTCGCCGGTGGATTCCATTAGGGACAGCCGGGCATCAAGGGAGAACGGTGTACCTACAATACGGGCGAAATTGATGCCGATCATGTTCTGAGCAGGGGAATTAAGGGAATTCATGGCCACATCATAGGTATAGGTGCCACCAATGGCATCCCGGTATGTGCCATCAGTCCCGATGTTGATGCCGGGGCTGTTGTAGGTGTTGTTGATGCCCCATTCTGTACCGAATTCCCGGGAAAAACTGGAGCTGGTCTCCACTATCCGGCCCTTGATCATGACCTGAGGGGTCACACGGTCAATCTTTTCTATAATCTCATGGGCTTTATCGATTTTTTCGGCCACATCGGTCATAATAACCTGGTTGGTCCGGGCATCCACCTTAACATTTCCACGACTGGTCAACAACGACTCCAGGTGCGGTAGAATGTCGGAGCCTGCATCGGAATAACTGATGGAAAAATATTCCGTATGCAGGGGCGCCAGCTCTTCTTCCTTTCTCTTGAGTTCCTGCTCCGCTACCAGCGCCGCCTGGGCCGCCTCTTTCTGTCGCCGCAATGTCTCCTGGGTGGCGATACGGATAATACCATCTCCCTCCACCATCCCCAGATCATTCATTTCAAGTATCAGATCCAGCACCTGATCCCAGGGAACGGGATTGACAAAACTGAGAGTGACACTACCTTCAACATCCTTATCAATGGCGAAATTTTTTCCGCTGACATCGTTTAATATCCGGATGACATTGCGAATGTTTGTTTTGTAAAAATCCAGGGCAATGGGTTCGCCGGTGTATTGTTCCTTTTTCCCCGGAAAAACTGTTACAGGCGCCTGTTCGGCTTCCTCCATTGCCTTAGAAACCAACGGTGCTTCAGCTTCCTCAGGAGCAGGTGCTTTCATTTCCCCGGCAACCGCGGCTCCTGCCTTCGTATCCTCAGGTTTCTCTGCAACCGTCACTTCTTCCTCAGCTGTTGCTGGGGCTTTTTCGGCTGCCGTTTCTTCCGGTTTAGCCGGTTTCTTTTCCGCTTCGGTGGTAATAGGCGCTTCTTTTTCAGCCGGCGCCTCCTCAATTTCTATCTCATGGGCCACCGGTATGGTCACATTTCTGGCGGGATCCGGCGGTACGGATGACGCAGCAAAATCAAGGTGAATTGTCTTTCCCTCCCGTGTGGCCTCAAAGCCCACATCTTCTCTTAACTGGATATCAATACAGGAAATCCCTTTCTGCTTCATATTATGGGTCTGAAGGGGATTGATCAGGTCCACGGCACTGTCAAAACGGGTGGTGATAAGAGGCCGCTGCCGGAAACTCAAAATATTGGTATTTTCCAGGGTCATTCGAAGCTTTTTATCGGCCCTTTTTTCAATTTCAAAATTGACGGGGTGCGTGGTGCCGATCTCAAGCGTTGACCGGCCTTCCTGTTTTTCAATAAAATTGATCTTGTTCACCAGGGCCGGGCGGTCGTATTTCTTTGTAATCGCAGCCGGCTCTTTGACCTCGGCAGGCGCTGACGCTATTTCGCTTTCTACTGCCGCCTGTTGGGTTCCTTTCTGAACAGACTCTTTATCGGTTGGCGCTGCAACAGCGGCTGCCGGTTCGGCGGTGATTTCACTTTCAGCCGTTGTTGCGCTGCCCGCTTCCGGTTCTGTTTCTTCCGGGGTACCTGTGGTTCCGGTCGCCTCGGCTTCCACAGCCCTTGCCGGTTCTTCAGACGCGGCTGCTGACGGTTCAGATGCCGGCGATTCTTCTTTCTTTTCCTGTGCCTGCGGGCCGGCTTGCGATGCTTCCGCTATTGCCATTTGTGCTGCAACCGCATCTTCAGTCGTCGCGGCCTCCGCTTCTGTTCCCGGAGAAACGTCTTCGGTTTTTGTTTCCGACTGCTGGGCCACAGCAACGGTTTCGGTTTCCTCAGGCGGTGTTACCGCCAATGCCGCGGGTTCGCCCACCTGAATCAGCAATCCGTCCCTGCGGGAAGCGGCCTGAAAATCGGAAAGATACTGCTTATCCACATCCAGCACCACCCGCAGATAACCGGGATGGGAAAAATGGCGCACCCCCTTGACGATGTCGGAATTCACGTTAACCCGCTGTTCCTTGTCATATGAACTGCTGATTCCCGGAAGATCGAACACGATGCGGGGCGGCTCGGGGAGAATAAAACTTTTATGTTTTTCGATGGTGCCATCGGCCCTGACATTGATGGCAACCCTGTCGTCCGCTGTGGTGGTAACCTCGATGCCTTCAAGTATTTCTGCTTCGCCAACATCTTTTGCCTGTTTTTCGGTTTCGGCCTCCGCTTCAGCATAGCCCGCCGGCTTTTTAAAGGCAATCGTCAACACGTTCTGATCATCGGCCCGTTCGGCCTCGTAAGAAACGTCCGCCGACTTTATGGGAATAACGACCTTCGAAGGACCGCCTTTTATCAATTCCACGGCAGACACCGTCCCGATAAGCTCGTTATCGACACTGAATTCTGTCTTTGCCATGCCAAGACCCGCCTCCGGGAAATAAAGCACCGTGGATTGTTCAAGCGGCGGCTCGGCAATGGTATAGTCCGGCACATGATTTGTCTTAATGGAGACCTTTATCGCCTCCGGGGTTTCCTCAATATCAACCCCTGTAATCAGGCGGGACGACTGGTCAATGGACTGGTCTTCGACAGCAGCTTTGGCTGTTTGTTCTTTTTGGCCGGTCTCAGCCGTCGTGCTTTGTTGTGTCCCCATTTCGCTGGTGGACGCACAACCTGAAATCCACGTTAATGCCAGCACAAGCCAAAATAGAACGCCAAAGATTGATGTCTTTGCCTTACCACTGCTTTTTTTGATAATCATATGCTACTCTCCAGTATCTTTCTGAAGTTTCAATTCCGTTTCTGACCGCCGCCCACCAACCATTTCAATAATAATAATTTTATTGTCAACGATCTTTTCAACCTGTCCGGAGTTCATGCCGATATAGGTTCCTTTTTTCACAACGTACCCTTTTCCTTTGGCATCCGTTACAATTGCCCTGTTGCCGCTGGGTGCCCTTATGATCCCCTTAACTTCTATCTGTCCGAGACTCATTTTTTCCAATGGCGTCAAAAGTTTTCTATCCTTTCGACCTCCCTGGGCAGCTCCTGTTCCTTCGGCCACGGCGGCGGTCTCATCCTCTTCAAACAAAGGTTCAAATGGATTGAACGAAATTTCACTATCTTCGGAGTCCGTCTCTTCCTGAGGAGCCCTTTCCGGCTCAAGGTCTATTTCAATAGCTTCAATACCCTCGATAGCTGCGCTGCTGACATCTTTTTCCGTCTCTTGCGAAAGATTTTCTTCACGGACGTTTTCACCCTGAGCAGTATCAGATGCCGGGGCAGTAGAAGTTTTATCTGCAACGGTGATTTCTTCTACGTCATTATCTGCTTGCTGCGTATCTGTATCCCCCGATTTCTCATCAGTGCTTTCGCTGATATCGGTTTTAGCCTTCTCCTTTGAAAGTGAAGGTTGTTGAGAAGTGTCGACATCAGGCCGCTGCTCAGAAGCCCCGGCCTCTTTATCGCCAGTCTGATTTTGGGGTTGGGCTGGCTGAGATTTTGCAGGTACCCTAGGGGGTTGATCCGCCACCTCCCGATCCACTGGAATTTTCTGTCTGGCGGATTTTTGTGTGTCCGGCGATTCTTCTTTGCCACAGCCGGCCAGCAGACAGAGCAGGCAAAAACAAATAAATACTGTAGTGATGGTGTTGTTATGTACAATATTATTCATCATGTATTCTTTTGTCCCTTGTTATCCGTGGAAATGAATCGATAGGTCACTGCCGTACATTTTACTGAAATAAAATTTTTTTTATCGCTGTTTTTCATTTTTATGTCCCGAAGGTTAACAATTCTTGCCATTTCAGAAACTTGTTTAAAAAATGAAAAAACACTGAAAAAGCTGCCATCAACTTTTATGGACACCGGGATCTCTGCATAAAAATTCTTGGAAATTTCATTTTTGGGAGAAAATTGCTGAAAATCAAGCCCGGCATTCCTTCCCGCTTTGGAAATATCAGCCAAAAGCGAGGGAATTTCTTGCTTATCCGGCAACGCGTCCATAACTAACTTGAATTCCTCCTGTTTCCTTCCCCACTCTTTTTTTAACCCATCCAGCTCAGCAGCCTTTCGCTTTGCTGTATTGAGCTCCCGCATAACCCTCTCATATTTCTGATTCGTGGCTTTCAGCTCTTGAAACTTTGGCATATAGGAAAAAAACACGAATCCACCGATCAAAAGGGCAAAAGCAGCTGCAACAATAAGCCCACGCTGAATCTTTGACAATCTGCCAACAGCTTCAAAAAAGGGCTGCAAAGAATCGGAGTATTGTTTAAATTTCTTCATAAATATTTCCTATGCCGGCTTTGAGCATTTCAATTCAAATCGTTTCAGTTTTAATCCCTTTTTGTCCTCACTAACCAGATCGCTCAAATCTACTGAAGTAAAAAAAGAAGATTCCTCGATACGCGTCATAAAGGTAGCCACGGTTTTATTGTCCATGGCAATACCGCTGATTGATACAATGGTATCGCTGTCTTCTTCAAGACTGGTGATCCACATTCGGCCCTTAACGGTCAAACCGGTAATTGTTTGAAGAAGCGCCACCGGTTCTTTTCGGTCCTTGTTCAGTTTTTCCATCACTTGAAGTTTTTGGTCAAGAATACTGAGCTTTTGTTTGATCCGGTCCACCTCCGCGACTTTCTCTTTATAACTTCTTAATTCATTTTGCGTTCGCACCAAACGATCATTGGCATCCGAAACTTTACCGCTAAGCCTGATATGATAATATACCAACCCCGCCGTTGCGAATATAATCAACAATAAAAAAATAGAGATCTGTTGTCGGATGTTTTCTTTCCGACGGGCAGCTCGATAAGGAAGAAGGTTAATTTTTATCATTTGTCATCCACTCGTCTAATTGCAACGCCCAGGCATATCGAGGCCTGGGGTGCCATTTGTTTCAGATATGCCGAATCCAGCCGGTCATCCTTTATATCAAGATTGGTAAATGGATTTAAAATTTCAAGGTCACAGGATGTCTGGGAGGCCAATAGTTGTCTGAACTCCGAAATATTGGCACCGCCACCACTCAGATAAATACATTTAAGGTGTTCATTCGTGTATGTGGTATAAAAAAAATCAAGGGCACGTCTGATTTCAGTGGTCCAGTCCCCCACAACCGAAGAATAGATACTGTTCATTTCATCTGACGACATCCGGTCCTGTTTATTACTCATTTTCAGTTCTTCGGCTTCATCAAAGCTGCATCCTATCTTTGAGGCAATATGATGATTAATCTGGTTACAGCCAAAGGAAATGTCCCGCATGAAGACAGATGTGTTGCCTTTCAAGACATTCAGTGAAGTTTTGTTGGCACCCACATCAATCAGCGCAACGCAGTTATTCTCTGCTTCATAATTGATTCCATAGATATTCTGAAGCGCAAAGGCATCCACATCCACAATAACGGGAGTCAACCCGGCAATTTCAAGGACATTCAGATAATCATTCACTGTTTCCTTTTTGGCGGCAATCAGCATAACATCCATCTGATTGGGATTCTGGTCATTATCACCCAAAATCTGAAAATCAAGATTTACATTATCTATATCAAACGGAATATATTGTTCAGCCTCGCTGGCGATGATATTCTGAAGTTGTTCTTCATTCATGTTCTGGACATGAATTTTTTTTACAATGACCGAATACCCCCCAACGGAAATCGCCACCCGGTCTTCTTTAATATTATATAAAGCAAAAAGCTCCTTAATGGCTTCAGCCACTCTTTCCGGCTCCTTTATGCCGTCTTCGGAAATCGCCTCTGTGGGTAATTCCAGCGAACCAAACCGAAGCAGATGCCGTCCGGAGGAAGTCACCGATACCTCAGCTACCTTCAACACGCTGGAGCCAATATCCAGCCCCACCAGATGATCCTTTTTTCTGAAAAGCATAAACGTTATCCTTAATCAAAAACCTTGTCTCTGTCAGAGAGTTTAAATCCCAAGGCACGCAAAATTTTTCGCTGGGTTTCCATGCGGCAAGGTTTGCCATCTTCTATACGTGCGATGGTGATAGGCGATACATTGGCTTTTCTTGCCAACTCTGATTTGCTCAATAGCCGCGATTCCCTGATTGTGTATAATCGGCTTTTTGCTTTGTTCATTTGTTTGTCTCGTTGGTATGCCGGTTATTGGTTAGAAACAAGTATGACCCCTTCCCCGTCTTTAAATTTCATTTAATTATCATTAATTATCATTAATCATCAAACATTATGGTTAGGTCAAGCAAATTAAATATATTTTTCTTCCGGTTATGTCATATTGTTGTGTGTCTTATTCCAACGACAATATCTAGTGGAGATTCATTGGAATAAAAAAGGATTGATTTTACAAATTTTTGTGGTATACCGACAATGCGGGATCTGTTTCCAAGTATGATGAATCTCATTCTTTCATGTTTTTTCATGAAAGATAATGATTGACTATTGCGGCATCCTTTGATATCAAATAACAAAATATGGGGCTGTAGCTCAGCCGGGAGAGCGCATGACTGGCAGTCATGAGGTCAGGGGTTCGATCCCCCTCAGCTCCACCAAAAAACAAGCGCTTACGAATATTCGTAAGCGCTTTTTATTTTCGCAAAAAAGCACTCCCTGGTACACAAAATCATTTTTTCTTTGAAATCCCACCTACCAGGCGTTAAACTATGAATATGAAACAGATATGCGTGATAGACGGGCAGGGTGGCGGGATCGGTGCCACGGCCATTAAGCGATTGAAAGAGGCCTTTGGGGAGTCGGTGGAGATCGTTGCCCTGGGGACCAATGCCATTGCCACGGCCCAGATGCTGAAGGCCAAGGCGAACCGGGGGGCGTCGGGGGAAAACGCCATTATCCGTTGTGTTCAGATGGCGGATGTGATCGTGGGGCCGATGGGGATTGTGATGGCCCATGCGCTCATGGGAGAGGTGACGCCGGCCATTGCCGAGGCGGTGGCCGGGTGCGGCGCGGAAAAGTACCTGATTCCCCTGTCCCAGGAAAAGGTTGAAATAGTTGGACTGGAACAGTCGCCCCTGCCGCATCTGCTGGATGCGTTGATTGACAACCACTTGATGGGAATGATGAGGTGAACCATGTGTGAAGCAAATGCATATATGATAAAAGGCGACGAAAACGAACTGGTGATGGAGTCCGTGGACCTGGTGGAACCGGAGCAAGACGGGGTCAAGCTGGTGAGCATCTTCGGGGAGCAGAAATTTTTAAAGGCAGACATTCACTCCCTTCTGCTGGTGGATCACAAGATTTATCTAAAAGAAAAGCAATGAAGGTTTCCATCGCCAAGACATCCGGCTTCTGCATGGGTGTCCGGCGTGCGGTGGACATGGTGCTTGACGCCGCAAACACATATGACCAGCCCATTCATACCTTCGGTCCGCTAATTCACAACCCCCAGGTACTGGCCCTGCTGGCTGAAAAGCGTATTTCTGCCGTCAACACTATTCCGGAACGGGGTGAGGGGATCATGATGATCCGGGCGCACGGGGTCCCGCCGGATACGCTTTCGGACCTTGAATCCGCCGGATACACGGTGATCGACGCCACCTGCCCCAGGGTCATCAAGGTCCAGACCATCATTCGCAGACACACGCAGGACGGATACGCAGCCATTATCGTGGGCGACAGCGATCATCCCGAGGTCATCGGCCTGTTGGGATATGCCGGTGAAAACGGTTATGTGGTGGAGGATGTCGAGGCACTGAGCCGGCTGCCCCATTTTGACAAGGCGATCATCGTTGCCCAGACCACCCAGAGCATGGCGTTGTTTGATGAAATTGACCGGTGGGCCGGGGAACACAAGCCGCACTACAGAATATTCAATACCATCTGCCCTTCCACCCGCAACCGCCAGGCGGAGACCGAACGACTGGCCAGGACGGTGGACGCCATGATCGTGGTGGGCGGTTACAACAGCGGCAATACCCGGCGGCTGGCCCAGATATCGCGGGATACAGGCCAGCCGGTTCAACATGTGGAGACCAGCGCCGAACTGTCCTTCCCCGACCTGGCAGACGCAAAGCAGATCGGCATCACAGCCGGGGCGTCCACGCCCAACTGGATCATCAAAAAAATATACCGCGAGCTGGAAGCCGCGCATTATAAATCCAAGGGGAGCCCCCTTCGGTGGTGCTTCAAGATTCAACGGCTGTTGATGCTGACCAACATCTTCCTCGCCATCGGCGCGGGTTGCTTAAGCTGGGCGGCAACCCACATGCGGCATGCACCGCTGTTTCTGCCCCATGCCCTGATCGCCATACTTTACATTTTTTCCATGCACACCCTAAACCGGCTCACCGGCATCGAAGAAGATCATTATAATGATCCCTACCGCGCAGCCTTTTATGAAAACAATATGGTGGTGCTGGCCATTCTGGCGATTGCCGCGGGCGGTGCAGGCCTGCTGGTGGCCTTTACCCTGGGGATGTTTCCATTTCTGCTGCTGCTGATCATGAGTGCACTGGGGCTCTCGTACAACCTTTACCTTATCCCGGCCGTGGGCGACCGGTTCAGTACCAAACGAATCAAGGACATTCCCGGATCAAAAACGATTCTTATCTCCGCGGCATGGGGCGTGGCCGTGGCCGCCTTTCCGGCTGCCGCCGCCGGCTCATTTAATGCCGCCGCGATATTCACGGCGCTGTGGTGCACCGGGCTCGTATTTGTCCGGTCCGCGTTTTTTGATGTCATGGACATGCAGGGGGACCGGATTGCGGGCAAAGAGACCATTCCCATTCTTCTGGGCGCCCACCGGACCATGCGGCTGCTGAAATTTATGCTCGCCGCCCTGCTTGCGGTCCTGCCGCTGGCATGCCTTACGGGGATGATTGGCAATATCGGATACCTGATGATGATCATTCCGGCCTATAATTACCTTCTGCTCCGCCTCTATGAGCGGGACGCCATTTACAGCGGGGCTACCCTTGAATGCCTGCTGGAAGCCCAGTTCTACCTGGCCGGGGGGATTGCGCTTGCCTGGACACTCCTTTAAGAAGAACCCCCAAAAAAAGCTTCCAACCCCGTCGGGGGTGTTTTTGCAGCAAGTAACTGGCGCCATGGCTACGCAATCGAATCTTAACTTATCGATTTCGATACCGATACCGATTTCGATTTCGAATCGAGTTCCTTGGAAGTTCAAGTTCGAGGCGCGCAAAATCTCGAGGAATGGAGCGTACTTAGCCGTACGTGACATGACGAGAGATGCAGCGCAACAAAGAAATTGGACTTTTTACGAAGCCGTCCTTTAAGCCGGGTTAAAAAAACGGGGGCTCATTACCGCTCAATAAGCGCTGAATGTTGGTGCGATGCCGGACAATAACCAGCAGGGCAACGATTGCCGAGGCGGCAAACAGCGGGTCGCTGCCGTAAATCCCCCACACACCTACCGGCAGAGAGAGAGCCCCAAGCAGCGATCCTGCCGACACCCGCCGGCTGAGCACTACGCCACCGGCAAACACCCCAATAGCGGCCAGGCAGGCCAGCGGCGCTGCCACCAGAAAGCCTCCGCAGGCCGTGGCAACGCCTTTGCCGCCGCCCTTGAAGCCGGAATATATTGGATAGAGATGCCCGAGAAAGGCAGCCAGGGCGGCAAAGGCCATGAGGGTATCCGCGCCGCCGGGGTTGCCGGCTCCCATTGCTCCGGCCAGAAACACGGGCACCGCCCCTTTCAGAACGTCGCAGATCAGCGTTATCAGCCCCAGCTTTTTCCCGGCCACCCGGCTGACATTGGTCGCCCCGACATTACCGCTGCCGCCAGTGCGAATGTCGGCATCAGAAAATCGCTTTGTCAGTACATACCCGAACGGAACCGCGCCAATGGCGTATGCCAGGCCAACAAAAAAAATTTTTATTGCAATTTCTGCGGGTTCCATATATAATATAAATAATTTCTGTGAAAAATCTTATCATAACGCGGATTCCCCTCAAGATCAAACCGCTCGAGATAAAAAAGTCCGAGAAATGGAACCGGTCCACATACCGATAACAGATGAACTGGATTTGCACACCTTTGCCGCTGCCGAGATAGAGCCGCTTCTTTCCGCCAGAAAAAAGGGGCCATCCCCCCGCCCACACCATCCGGTTCCGGCCAAACCGGAAGAACGAAAAGCCAATGAATGAAGATAACTCCCATAACGAGGCGGCACCAACCAAATCGCCTGCCGGAAAAACCAAATCTCCCGGCGCCGAAGGTGGCAGCCCTTTGCCCTTGATATGCCGCCTTGCGTTGGATGCCGGGCTCATTAATGAAAAACAGGCGGCCCGGGCCGCGGCCCTGCATGAAAAAATTCTGGCCTCAGGCAAAGACATACCCCTTGAAAGGATACTGGTCAAAGCCGGTGCCATTTCCCAGGAAACGGCGGAAAAGCTGAAAATTTCAGCCATTCGAAAACTGGATAAGACCTTTTGCGAAACAGCCGTCAAAAAAGGGCTCCTCACCAGGGAAGACGCCGACGCCGCCCTGAATCAACAGGCAAAAATTTTCAAAGAAAGCAGAGACTGTGTGACGGCCGCCGAAATCCTCCAGAACGCCGGGCAGCTTGATCCGGCCCAGGCCGAAGCCCTGCTGCATAGCCAGGGCAGATCCACGAACACATGTGCGGATCAATCAGCTACGAAAAAGCCCAAGCCGACGCCGGAAAATACCGGCCCTGCTTCGGCTGCCGCCCCAAAACGCGCCTCGGCCCACCGTCAGATTCACGGCCTGAACCTGAAAATTTTTGGAGACCCGCCCGCGGCCCGGCTTTTTTACACTGAAATTCCGGCAAAACCTTTCTCCCTGGACGATGTAAAAACCCTTCTGGCCGACCACCATGTCATCCACGGCATCATCGCGGATGAAACCATAACCGAATTTCTTCACTCGCCTGCTCAGGATAAAGAAATTACCGTGGCCGAATCCACTTCACCTACCGCCGGCAAGGATGCCGCCATCCGCTATAATTTCGACACCGGTATTCAAAACCGGATCGGTGCCCGGAAAAACGATGGCAAAATAGACTACAAGGAAAGGGGGATAGTCCCCAAGGTCGAAGCCGGTCAAGTGATTGCGGAAAAAATACCGGCAACAAGTGGAAAAGACGGCATGAATATTTACGGCAACCCCATTGCCGCATCCCCCGGCAGAGATGTTGAGCTAAGAACAGCCCATGGCGTCCATCTATCCGAAGATCACATGCAGGCCATTGCAGACAGCCATGGCGAACCCCGGCTGTCGTTTTCCGGAAAGCTTTCGGTTTCCGGCGATCACCACGTGGAGGCGGTAAATATCAAAACCGGTCATGTGACCTTTGAAGGCAACATCATTGTCAAAACGGTGATCGAAAATGGATTCAAGGTAAAAGGCGGTTCTGTCAAGGCCGCCGAAGTCTTTGCCGCCACCATTGATTCCGCCGGTGACGTAACGGTATCCGGCGGCATTTCCGGTGCAACCATCAACGCTCAGTGCAGTGTCTCGGCAAAATACCTGAAAAACGCCCGCATCATGGCTTATGGCGATGTTATCATCAAAAAAGAAATTATCGATTCCGTCATCATCACCAGCGGTACCTGCAAAATCGCCGGCGGAAAAATTATTTCCTCCCAGATTATCGCCAAAAACTCAATCCAGGCGCTTCAGGTGGGAACCGACGTCTCCTCCCCGTGTCGGCTCAAGGTGGGGGTGGATGAACATGCCGAACGCGAGATGGAAGCCATCGAAACAGAGATCGGGGAAAAAGAAGCAGAGGTAGCGGAACTGCAAAAAGAAGCGGGCCGGTTAAAAAAGGAAGAACAGG
This sequence comes from Thermodesulfobacteriota bacterium, assembly GCA_034189225.1. Classification (GTDB taxonomy): domain Bacteria; phylum Desulfobacterota; class Desulfobacteria; order Desulfobacterales; family Desulfosudaceae; genus JAXHTY01. Next base: position 25,661 of record JAXHVL010000055.1, on the reverse strand, counting down.
ATCGTCACCAAGATATTGCCGAGCTTGCCCAGGAGGCGGACAACGCCCATACGGCGGTCCGGGCAAAAACATCGGAGCGGGAGGCGGCGGAAGCCATAGGGGATTCCAAAACCGTTCAATCACTGGATAAGGTCATCGCCGAATGCGAGGAAAAAGCCGCCTCGGCATCCCAGGCACTGGAAATCCTTATGGACAAACAAGAGCAGACCGAGGAGCGGCTGGCTTCAATAAAAACCGACACCGATATGCTTCACGAAGCAATAAACGACAAGAAGACCCAGAAGACCAACATTGCCGAATGGGTGAAGCAGCTCGCCAAAACCGCCGTCATTCACATCAGCGGTATTGCCTATGAGGACACGGTATTTGAAGGCCGTCATGCCACCCTGGCGCTGCCCAAAAATCAGTCCGCCATCCGGGTCAAGGAAGTTAAAACCACGGCCCCCGAAAAAGGTACCACCTGGAAGATCAGCATAAAAAACCAGATGCGCGCATGATAGATAGCTGGCCCCTGCGGCCCCTTATCGGCATCACCGTTTATCGCTGCCCCGGCCCAAAGATCGGGTGCCCGGGCCGTTCACCTGGTGACTTCAAGGACAGTAAACACTGTTCAGGGAAAAAAGAAAAAGCGCCATACCAAAGACGCTGACGAGGTCTTTTGCAGCCGCAGGGGGCTTAACTTTTCATACGGCGGTAAATGAAGTATTTCCGGCCATCCAGCGAAAGTGTGAGCAACATACCGTCACACTCATGATTAAGGCGATCCAGAGCCGATTCCCACAGGTTCCCGTAAAACATGGCGAGGATTTCCGTGTCTTCGTTACCGCCGTCTTCATTTTTGATTTCGTAATAATACATAATACTAATCTCAAATCTTTTCTCGTGACATACATATATTAAAATTGTATGTCAAGGGAAAAATTATACAGCATAATGTATTTTTGTTGGGTTTTCCCTGACCGTTTTTTGGCCGGCCATTTTCCCATACCTCTGGAACGGCAGAAACGATAACCGAAAACCAAAACTAAAACTAAAATTTGACAAATCGCCCGTTTTTTGCTTATATATTCAGAAACTATAGACATATAATCGTCTTAAGGGACGTTCTGCTTAACCGGGGTGGTGCCAATAGTGCTGGAGAACAAGAATGAGTATTATTAACAGTTTGCTGGATACGGACTTTTCCAGGCTGACGATGGCGCAAACTGTCCTTCACATGCACCCTGATGTAACCGTCAGATATCAATTCAGATCCAAGAACAAAAAACGGATCGGCCATTTACACGAAATCAACAACGAAATAGACCATCTGTGCTCGCTTCGGTTCAATGATGAAGAACTCGCGTTTCTCGATTCCATGCCCTTTTTTAAAAAAGATTTTATCGAGTACCTGCGGCTGTTCCAGCTGAACAGAAAATATATTCACGCGGAGCTTGACCACAACCGGCGCCTTCAGATCAAGATCAAGGGGCCCTGGATTTCAACGGTCCTGTTCACCGTGCCGGTGTTGACGATCGTCAATGAAATTTACGCCAAATATCAGAGCATCAATGAAAAAGGTTTTCATAGCGTTGAAGACACGCTGAACAAAGGCGAAAAACGACTGGCCAAAAAAATCGTCTTTTTGACGAACCTGCTGAAAACCGGCCAGTTGTCCGGGTTCAAGTTCGCCGATATCGAGTCTTACCAGCGCTATTCTCACTACTGGCACAGCACGGTAATTCAGCGGCTCAAAAAACAGCTGCGGTCATATCTGTTTGTCGGCACCAGCAACGCCTATTTTGCCATGAAACACAAGATCAACCCGGTTTTTACAATGGAACATGAATGGCTTATGGCATATCAGCAACTCGGCCCGCGGCTGGAACTAAGCCAGAAGGCGGCGCTCAAGGACTGGATCGAGGAATACAGCGGTGAACCCGGCCTGTGCCTCTGCGATGTAGTCGGATTTAACGCCTTTCTCATGGACTTTGATCTTTACCTGGCAAAACTTTTTGATGGATGTCAACATACCAGCGGCGATCCCACCTCATGGTGCGTCAAACTGATCGAGCATTACGATAAGCTGGGGATCGACCCCAAGACCAAAACTGCCATGTTCTGTGATGATTTAAACTTCGAAACGTCGGTAGAACTGCATGAAACCCTCAGTGACATGATCGATATCACATTCGGTATCGGAAAGAATTTAACCCACGATCTCGGGATACCGGCTTTGGAACTCAGCCTCGACATGGTGGAATGCAACGGCGGACCGGTTGCCAGGGTTGCCGATGATAACCGGAAAACTTTTTGTGAATCCGCCAAGCACCTGGCCACAGTGAAGGAAGTCTTCGGCATTGAGGACTGACAGGCGGCCGCACAGGCCACAACACACCGGTTTTTGAACAAATATCAGTCCACAGGGTTTCTAAGGTCATCGCCCGATGTTGTCGATCCATTGGTCCGCATGAGACATAAACCGTTAGAAAATATCATGGCAACACCAGAGAAAAAGGGGTTTAGCTTGCTGTCCTGTAAATCCATACGAGCTGTATTGATCACCATTCTGTTTTTCGGGCTGTTTTGCTGCGCGCCGGCACGACTACCGGCGGCGGGGGAGTCACCCCGGGCGTTTACAGCGTTGATAAAAAAACTCCAGACCGACGGTTTTGACAGAAAACAGCTTGAGACATACTATGATGCACCAACAGTGGGCTTTGAGACCGATCGGTTGACGCTGTATTTCCGCCACCGGGAAGCCCGGCTGAATTATGATCAGTTTCTTGCCGCAAGCGCCATCCGCCGCGCCAGAGATTACATGGCAAAATACAAAGAAACGCTTGCCCGGGCCGAATCCACCTTCGGTGTGGAAAAAGAGATCATTACCGCCGTCATGCTGGTGGAAACCCGGCTGGGGACGTTTCTGGGCAACAGCAGAACCCTGAATATTCTTTCTTCCATGGCGTCACTGACCGACCCGGTGATGCGTGACATTTTCTGGCAGACCGTCCAGAAGAAGACTGATTTGAATCAGTCCGACTACCAGGCAAAGGCAAAACGAAAGGCCAAATGGGCGTATGGCGAACTCAAGGCATTTTTAACCTATGTTCAGCGGGAAAGCATCGCCAACCCATCTGCGATAACCGGTTCTTACGCCGGGGCCATCGGTATCGCCCAGTTTATGCCAAGCAATATTCTGACCCTCGGCATAGACGGTGATAACGACGGGACGGTTAATCTGTTCACCCATGCCGACGCCATTCACAGCATCGCCAATTACCTGAAGCATTACGGCTGGCGGCCGGGCATTAAACCGGAAAAGGCCTGCAAGGTCCTGCTGCGATATAATTACAGCCGCTATTATGCGGACACCCTGATGAATATCTATGAAAAACTGAAAGCAGGCACATGACCACGACAGTAATTATTATCATCGCCACCGGCGGCCTTTCCTATCTGTTGACCTGCTGGGCGATTATCGATGTGGCACTCAAGGACTTCGGGGCCATTGAAAAAAAGGCGGCCTGGGGGATTGTTGCCTTTATTCCCTTTATCGGCTGGATCATCTATTTTCTAATGGGGCGCCAAAAAGGCGTGCGGCAGACACGGGCTGCATAAGAATGCACATATAGAACGTGAAATATTCTGGAAACAATATGGACACACAAAACACCCCGCCCTATGGGCTGGCCTGGATAGAGGGGCGGCAGAAACCCTTCTGGAGCCCCAGAAAAATTCAGCGGGGCCGGTACCGGGGGATGATTGAAGTGGTTTACCTGAAAAAACCCGGAAAATACAAAAAAATTAAAATTCCGTCGGCCCATATTACTTTCTCCGACAATGATTCCCGGCATCTTGCCCACCAGAGCTGTTTTGATGATTTAAAAAATTCTTGACAAAAAATACAAGCTCCGTATAATGGTTGGGTTTAAGCTATGTGTTATTTTAGTTAGCGTACGTCCAGAAATTAGATATTTTGGTCGAGTTCAAGGAAGGCGAAAATTTTAACCGGAGGAATACTTTGTGTATTTTGAGGATTAAAGTTTGAGCCTGACGCAGAAATCGGGCAAAATAGCAATTTATGGATGGGCATTAGTTAACAACCTCTATACTATTTTGAATATAAAGGAGTTTTTATGTATGCGGTAATCGCCTCCGGTGGCAAGCAATATCGGGTTGAAAAAGACGCCACCCTGCGAATGGAGAAAATTCCGGGGGAAGTGGGAGATACGGTATCGTTTGACAGGGTCCTTATGTTTTCCGACGGTGAGCAGGTGGCCATCGGGCAGCCTGTATTGGAAAACACCACCGTAACGGGCCGTATCGTGGATCAGAACAAAGCAAAAAAAATTCTCGTGTTCAAGTACAAACGGCGGAAACGGTTTCGCCGCAAACAGGGACACCGGCAGCCGTTTACGGCGATAAAGATCGAATCGATCGGTGCAGTTTAGTGCAGCCCGGGACGGCTCAGGCCGATCCGGGACAATAGCGTATTAACATTTATATAAGGAGGCTCCCATGTCACATAAAAAAGCAGGCGGCAGCTCCCGAAACGGCCGCGACAGCAGAGGACAGCGCCGCGGCGTGAAATGCTTCGGCGGCGAAACGGTCCGGGCCGGCAACATTATCGTCCGGCAGCTCGGCACCCAATTTCATCCGGGGAACAACGTGGGTCTGGGCAAAGATTATACACTGTTTTCCAAAATCGACGGCGTGGTTGCCTTTGAAACATCCGGCAAGCGCAAAAAAGTCAGTGTTTATGCAGATTGAAATTTATTGATGAGGCCATTATCACCGTCTGCTCAGGCAATGGCGGCAGGGGATGTGTCAGCTTCAGACGGGAGCGGTTTGTTCCCCGCGGCGGTCCCGACGGGGGCGATGGGGGCCACGGCGGCAGCATCCTCTTTAAAACGGATCCGGGCAAGCGCACCCTTTATCACTTCCGGTCAAAGAAACACTTTCGGGCCCAGAACGGTGCCCCGGGCGAGGGCCGGCAGAAGACCGGTAAAAGCGGAAAAGACCTCGTTATCGAGATTCCTCCGGGAACCATCATCAGCGACGCGGAGACCGGCGAAGTTCTGAAAGACATGGTCGCGCCCGATCAAAGTGTTGAGCTGCTCAGCGGCGGTCGGGGGGGCAAAGGCAATCGCCATTTCACCTCTTCCACCCACCGTTCGCCCAAATTCGCCCAGCCGGGAGAGCCCGGCCAGTGCATTACCATCCGCCTCGAGCTCAAGCTTCTGGCTGACGTGGGCATCATCGGCCTGCCCAATGCGGGAAAATCCACCCTGCTGAGCGTGATCTCAGCGGCGAAGCCAGCTATCAACAATTATCCTTTTACAACCCTTTCTCCCATGCTCGGCATGGTTACGCTGAAAGACAGCGAGCCCATCGCCGTGGCCGATATTCCCGGGTTGATAAAAGGCGCCCACACCGGCACCGGCCTCGGCATTCAGTTTTTAAAGCATATCGAACGCACCCGCATCCTCCTTCACCTGATCGACGCATCCACCATCGACGAAAACGATCCGTTGGCCGGCTTCCATACGATCAACACCGAACTGGCCATGTTCAGCGAAGCCCTGGCCCGAAAACCCCAGGTTGCAGTGCTCAACAAAATGGACATCCCGGAGGCAGCCCCACTTGCCCGGGCGTTTGAAGACACCGCCCGCCTGGGCAGGTGTTTCAGCATATCAGCAGCCACAAAAAAAGGGATTCCGGATTTAAAAAAATATCTGTTTGAGGTATTATGGGACCTTGAACAAAGAAAGGCATAATTTTCAAGGTCCTTACTTGATGATCTCGTAAAAAGCTACAATCAAGAGATATTTAAATGAAAAACCATGAAGACCATGAAGTTGAAATTATAGCTAATTTTTTATTTCTTTATGTCCTTCATGATCTTCATGGTCAAAAAATCCGACTTTTTACGAAGCCATCTTACTTGGCCACTTTTTTGTAAACATTATACTTTGGATGGTCATGAACAAATACCGGCAACACATATTCGATACTGCCCGGCGGGTTGTGATAAAAGCGGGCAGCGGTGTACTGACGGGCGATGACGGCCTGAACCTTACGGCTGTCGATTCAATCAGTAGCGACATCAGTGCCCTGATGGACAGAGGCATCGAGATTATCTTTGTTTCTTCCGGCGCCATTGCCGCCGGCAGGAAAAAAATAGGCATGACCCATCAATCTCTTGACCTGCCGGCCCGGCAGGCCGCAGCCGCCATCGGCCAGTCCGACCTGATCATGGAATATGAAAACGCGTTTGCACGGTGCGATAAAAAAGTGGCACAGATACTGCTCACCGCCGATGACCTGTCGAACCGCCGCCGATATTTAAATGCCAGAAACACTATCCACACCCTCCTGTCCTGGAAGGTGGTGCCCATTATCAACGAAAACGACACGGTGGTGGTGGAAGAAATCAAGTTTGGCGATAATGACAACCTTGCCGCCATGATCGCCATGCTGATGGATGCGGACCTGCTGATCAACCTGACCGATACTGACGGTCTGTATGACAAGGACCCGCGAACCCATGCCGACGCCGTCCTCATAGAATCGGTTTCTTCCATATCAAAAAAAATGGAGGAAGCGGCCGGCACTATACCCGGCGCACTTGGCACCGGCGGCATGCTGAGCAAGGTAAAAGCGGCCAAAAAAGTGATCGCATCCGGGGTCCCCATGATGATTGCCAACGGGTGCCGGCCCAATGTCCTTCCGGACCTTTTTGCCGGCAAAGCGGACGGTACCTTTTTTCAACCCAAGCCCCACAAGCTGCCCAGCAAAAAGCGGTGGATCGCCTTCAGCCTCAAGCCCAAAGGCACCCTGGTCGTGGACGACGGGGCAGCCAGCGCCCTGGTAAAGAAGGGAAAGAGCCTGCTGCCCAGCGGTATCAGCGAAGTGATGGGGGATTTCGGCATGGGCGCCCCGGTGACCCTGGTCAACCGGAAGGGCGAAAAACTCGGCATCGGCCTTGTCAACTACAAATCCGCTGATATCCGGTGCATTCTCGGGCTCAGGTCCTGCGATATCGCCGGGGAACTGGGGCACAAACCCTATGATGAAGTGATCCACAGGGACAACATGGTTGTCGCCTGATCGTGAAAGCGAAGGAGGGAGATCATGAACCTTCAACAACAGATGACAGACATTGCAAAAGCGGCCCGCCGGGCCGGGGGCACCATGGCGACGTGCCCGACGGAAAAAAAGAACGCCGCATTGCTGAAAATCGCGGAGGCGCTGGAAACGGATGCCGACCGTATAAAGACAGAAAACAAGAAAGACCTGGACAACGGAAAGGCGGCGGGCCTTTCCGCGGCCATGATCGACCGGCTCACTGTCAGCGATGCTGTTATTGCCGCCATGGCCGAGGGGCTCCGGGAAGTGGCGGCTTTGGCCGATCCCGTTGGCGAAAAAAGCGCCACATGGCGTCGTCCCAACGGTCTTGAAGTCTGCCGGATGCGAATTCCGCTGGGCGTGGTGGGCATTATTTATGAATCTCGTCCCAACGTGACGGTTGATGCCGCCGGGCTCTGCCTGAAAGCCGGTAATGCCGTGGTTTTACGAGGCGGATCTGAAGCCATCCATTCAAACCGGGCACTGGCCGAAACCATCGCCCGGGCGCTCGCCGAAGCCGGGCTGCCGGAAGATTGTGTTCAGGTGGTACCGGTTACGGATCGAGAGGCCGTGACCCATCTATTGGCGCAGGAGGAATATATCGACCTGATCATCCCGCGCGGGGGCGAAGGGCTCATCCGGTTTGTTGTGGAACATTCCGCAATTCCGGTACTCAAGCACTACAAAGGGGTATGCCACGTGTATGTGGATGCGGACGCGGACCTGTCCATGGCAGAATCCATCTGCTTCAACGCCAAGGTCCAGCGACCGGGGGTCTGCAATGCCATGGAAACCCTGCTCGTCCACAAGGATGTGGCTGAAACCTTTCTGCCCGCCATGGCCGAACGGTTCGAGGCAGCCGGCGTCACCCTTAAGGGCTGCGAAAACACCCGCGGCATTGTTCCCGGCGTCCAGCCGGCCGAAGAGCAAGACTGGTTTGCCGAATACCTGGACCTGATCCTGGCGGTAAGGGTAGTGGACGGCATGGACGATGCCCTGGCCCATATTGCCGCTTACAGTTCCGCCCACACCGAGGCCATTGTCACGTCGAACTATGAACGGGCCCGGCACTTTCTGGCTGCCGTGGATTCTTCAGTGGTGATGGTGAACGCTTCCACCCGGTTTAATGACGGCGGTCAGCTTGGACTCGGTGCGGAGATCGGCATCAGCACATCCAAGCTGCATGCCTTCGGCCCGATGGGCGTTGAGGAATTGACCACCACCAAATTTCTTGTCCTGGGAGACGGACAGATTCGAACCTGATGGTTGTCCACGGCCACATATACGTTCCATGGGGGGCGGGGGCATGAACACGGGCCTTTTCGGCGGAACATTCAATCCCGTTCACCGGGGCCACGTAGAAATGGCAAAGATCACCCGCCAGGCGTTCGCCCTGGACGAAATCGTTGTGATCCCCGCGGCCAATCCGCCCCATAAAGATATCCACGAAATGGCGGATGCCGGGGACCGTTTGCATATGGCCCGCCTGGCCTTTGACCGGTTTGAGGGCTTCAGGGTGTCTGACATGGAATTGCGCCGGGAGGGACGGTCGTTTACCATTGATACGGTGACCCGGTTCCTGGAAAATCGCGGCGCCAATGACCGGCTCTATCTGATTCTCGGGCTGGATGCATTTCTGGAACTGCACACCTGGAAAGCCTACATGAAACTGATGTCGCGCATACCCCTGATTGTGATCCGCCGATCCATTGGCGACAACGAATCTGAAATGTTTGAATCATACCTGAAATCCACGATATCAGAAAAATACCGGTTTTCCCGGGAGCAGGGCGGTTATGTTCACGACGCTCTGCAAACCGTTTTTTTTCATGAGATCCCGCCCATCGAAATTTCCGCCACCCAGGCTCGTGAACGGGTCAAGGCCGGGCATCCGGCAGACGACCTCGTCCCCCCCGAAGTGGCGACATTTATTGCAAAAAAAGGACTTTATCGATGACAGCCCCAATAACCGACATACTGGGCCCTTACATTGACGCAGTAACCGGAAAAAAGGCCACGGATATCGTGGTGCTGGATCTCCGGGGGCTCACTTCCATAGCCGACGCCTTTATCCTGTGCTGCGGAAAATCCAACCGACAGGTCACCGCTATCGGCGAATTCATTATCCAGACGCTGAAAGAAGGCGGCACAAAACCATTGTCCGCTGAAGGACTGAAGGAAGGCCGATGGGTGCTGCTGGATTATGGGGATGTTGTCATTCATGTGTTTTCCGAGTCCGTTCGGGATTTTTATGATATTGAAGGCTTGTGGACGGATGCAAAAAAGATTAAACTGGAATCTGGCACGTCCGACAGGGATACATGAAATACGGAAGGAAGGCTTTATATGACACAAATCAAGCAACCCTGCATGCTCGTAATACTGGACGGCTGGGGCATCAACCAGCAACCGGCGGGCAATGCCGTGGCCGCGGCCAATACGCCGAACCTGGACCGGCTGTTTGAAAACTATCCGCACACCGAACTGGTGTGCTCTGGGGAGGCTGTGGGCCTGCCGCCCGGCTTCATGGGCAATTCCGAGGTGGGGCACCTGAACATTGGTGCCGGCCGGATTGTTTATCAGGAGCTGATGAAAATCAACATTGCCATTGACGATGGCTCTTTTTTCACTAACGAGACGTTATTGTCGATAATGGCTGCCACAAAATCCAAGGAAGGCACGCTTCACCTGATGGGGCTGGTGTCCGACGGCGGGGTTCACAGTCATATCAACCACCTGAAAGCGCTGATCCAGATGGGATGTAAAAAAGGCTTACAAGTACGCATTCATGCCATACTGGACGGCCGGGACACCCCGCCGGACAGCGGCAAAGGCTATATCGCGGACCTGGAAAACTTTCTGGCATCGTACGACACCGCCAGTATCGCTACCATCTGCGGCCGTTATTACGCCATGGATCGTGACACACGATGGGACAGGACGGAAAAGGCTTACCGGCTGTACACCCGCGGCGAAGGCAAAGGCGCCACGGATCCCGGCGCCGCCGTTGAACAGGCGTATGCCGCCGGGGAAACCGACGAGTTTGTCACCCCCGTGACAATCACCGGCGACACCATCAACGACAACGACGGTGTGGTCTTTTTTAATTTCCGGGCGGACCGGGCGCGGCAAATCGTGCGCGCCTTTACCGACCCTGAATTCGACGAATTTGAGCGCTCTTTTCTGCCAGCACTCAGCGGCTTTGTGTGCATGACCCTCTATGACAAAACATTTACCGCGCCAGTGGCCTTTCCGCCGGAAAACCCCGCCCTGACCCTGGGCGAAGTGATTAGCAGCAAGGGTCTGGCCCAGCTCAGGATCGCTGAAACGGAAAAATACGCCCATGTTACTTATTTTTTTAACGGGGGTGTTGAAACCCCGTTTGAAATGGAAGACCGAAAACTCATCCCCTCGCCCCGGGAGGTGGCTACTTACGATGAAAAGCCGGAGATGAGCGCCCATTCGGTTGCGGACGAACTGGTGGCCCGGATTGAACAGGAAAACTATTCCCTGATCGTGGTAAACTTTGCCAACATGGACATGGTGGGCCATACCGGTATTTTTGAGGCGGCGGTAACCGCCTGCGAGACGGTAGATGCCTGCGTCGGCCAGATCATTCCCGCTTTTCTGAAAAACGGTGGCGCCGCTATTGTCACCGCAGATCACGGCAATGCCGAGCAGATGACGGCGGAAAACGGGTCGCCGCACACTGCCCACACACAAAACCGGGTTCCCATGATTCTTGTAGATGACAACCGGAAAACCCTTGCATTGCAGCAAGGCAAGCTGGGGGATATTGCCCCGACCCTGCTCACATTAATGGGGTTTGAGCAGCCTGGCGAAATGACGGGGGTATCATTACTGGCAGCTTCGTAAAAAGCTTTCAACCCCGCCGCGGCGTTTTTGCAGGAAGTAACTTATGGAGGTCTAAAGACCTCCGCTACACAAACCGAGGCAATATCCCCTGATTCGATAATGGCCTCAATTCATGTAACGGAAGGCTTTAGCCTTCCACAAAAAAACAAGTTCCCTGGAAGTACCATAAAGAGATATTTTTATTTCAACCATGAAGAGCATGAAGTTGAAATTATAGTTAATTTTTTATTTCTTCATGATCTTCATGCGCTTCATGGTCAAAAAATCAATTTTGGGACGGCAAAGTAAAAAGTTCAAGATCAAGGCGCGCAAATCCCGAGGAATGAGGCGTACTTGGCGTACGCCGCAGTGACGAGGGATGCATCGCATTGCCCCGGAACACTCCGGTATCTGTTTTGATCATTGGAAAATTTGATATTCGGATTTGTTTCGAATTTCGAATTTCGTGCTTTGCGCCTTACCGGCGTAGCCTTTTATCGCTGACCTGGCCCAGAGGACCAGGTTTTATTGACTGAATAAATTGGCAGATTAAGTTCCCTTGATGTCCAATATCTGCGTTGCACGGTTGATAATTTTTATAAATAAGCTATAGTAAGGGTCTGTCAAAAAATAACTGTTACATTCGGTTGCCGCTTCATCCCGTCCAGCGGCGTTGCGCTCCTTGCGACATAGACTTACTATGCCTCAGTCGCGCGCCTTGCCGGACGGGCGAATCGACAACCTCGGTGTGACACACTTATTTTTTGACAGACCCTAAATCAACACAATGGCACCGCCCCAACACAACATGGCCCGGAAACAATGGCGCAACGTTACAATCCAGGTTTGTAATCAGATTAATAACCGGCTGGTAAAGGTAATTAACAATGGCTGACGAACTTCCCAAAGTCTTCATGAACAAGGATAACAAGGCGAACTTTACCTGCCCCGTGTGCAAAAAAGCTCGGCTTGTGGATGTTTCTGAGTATAAAAACATTGATAAGGCGGTAAAGGTCAAATGCAAATGCCCCTGCGGAAACCGTTACAGCGTTCTGCTGGAGCGTCGCAAGTTTGTGCGCAAGCAGGTTTCCTTTATCGGCTCCTATATCGCCATTGAAAAAGGCCTTGATGTGAAAGGCCGCATGACGGTGGTGGATCTTTCCCGGACGGGCCTGCGCTTTAAAATGCACATGCAGAACTACTTTGAAAAGGGGGACCTCCTGGAGATGGAATTCACCCTGGACGACAATGAGCAGACCACCGTCAAAAAGGAAGTTCAGGTGATGAGCCAGCACGGAATGTATGTGGGCGCCAGGTTCACGTCGGAACACCACTATGACAGGCTGGGGACCTATCTGCTTTACAAAGTCGGCTAGCCCGGGCGTCTCAGGCACGAGGGAACCGAGTCGCCTGAGGGTAACGTTAGCGGATCATTTATCTTTATCCACAGTTGGGATAATCCAAATCGAAATCGGGATCGCTATCGGGATCGAAGAGATATGCCGCTTGGACACGAGAAACTGGATGAACTCGACCGGATGGCCGCGATGCTCAGCCGTCTCGGCGGAAGAGGCTACCAAGTTCGAGTGGATCAAGCGGCCTACAGCGACGATTCCGATCCCGATAGCGATTTCGATTCCGAAGAAAGAAAATCCCACAGTGCATATCAGCGACTTGCCGCTATTTGCCTTTTTGCGAAAGCCTCACTTTTATCGCATTGGCATGGGCGGTCAGCCCCTCGGTCTCGGCGATTTTGATCACATCCGCGGCCTCAGCCCTGAAGGCATCCCTGGAATAATGAACAATACTGGTTTTTTTCATGAAATGAGGGGTGGACAGCGCCGATGCAAACCTTGCGGAACCGGCCGTTGGCAGCGTATGGTTGGGACCGGCAACGTAATCGCCCACCGGTTCGGGTGTATGCTCCCCGAGAAAAACGGCGCCTGCGTTTCGAACGTGTCCCAGCCACTCAAACGGCTCTCTCACATGCAGTTCCAGATGCTCCGGCGCAAACCGGTTGGCAATGGAGAAAGCCGCTTCCATATCTTCCACAACGATAATGGCGCCATAGGCGGCAAGGGCGCCTTCCGCCGTCTTGCGCCGGCTCAGGCCGGCCAGCTGGGATTCAACTTCCCCGGCGGTCTTGCGGGCCAGAGGTTCGGAATCGGTGACCAGAACCGCTGACGACATCTCATCGTGCTCCGCCTGCGAAAGCAGGTCCGCCGCAATATAGGCGGGATTGGCGGCCGCATCGGCAATCACCATGATTTCGCTGGGGCCGGCGATCATGTCGATCCCCACGGTGGCGGACAGAATTTTCTTGGCCAGGGCCACGTAAAGGTTTCCCGGCCCGGCGATCATGTCCACGCGGGCAATGGTCTCCGTGCCATAGGCCAGGGCGGCGATGGCCCAGGCGCTCCCGACTTTATATATGGCGTCCACGCCTACTTTTTTCGCAGCCACCAGCAACTGCGGATTGACACTGCCGTCTTTCCGCGGCGGGGTGACCATGATCACCCGGCCCACGCCGGCGGTCTTTGCCGGAATCGCCCCCATGAGGACCGTGGACACCAGGGGGGTTTCGCCGCCTTTTGCGCCGGGCACATAAATCCCCGCCGAATCCACCGGGGTCACCTGCTGGCCGACCACCACCCCGGACCGCTCGGTGCTGATCCAGGACTGCTCCACCTGCCGCCGGTGGAAGGATTCGATCTGGCGAACCGCCCGGTTCAGGGCCCGCATAAATCCTTTATCCGCCTTTTTAACGGCCGCGTCCATCTCCGCCCGGCTCACCTGAAACTGGCTGGCCTTCTGCCGGGGAGCGTCAAACTGGTTGGAATATTTCTCTATCGCGGCGTCCCCGTTTTTTTTCACATCGCCGATGATGGCCGACACCTGCCGGTAATGCTGCCGGGAATAATCCAGCCCGCGGTTTACAATCCGCCGGAGCCGGGCTTCCGTCTTCCGGGTACCGTATCTGTAGATATTCATGCATGGCCTCGATCTTTCCCGGATTCCCCAGATTCTCATTGACATCATTCGGGAAATCTGATTAACTAAGTCTTTTATTTGTCTTGCTAATATCGGTTGATAGGCTTGTAAAAGATTAATTATAACAGATTAAAATAAGCTGTAAACGGAGGTTTTATGACAAAACGCATTTGTAATTTTAATCCGGGCCCGGCATCTCTTCCCCTGCCGGTTCTCGAAGAGATACGGGAATGTTTTCTTGATTTTGACGGCTGCGGAATGTCCATCACCGAAATCAGCCACCGGTCCCAGCAGTTTGACGAGGTGGTCAGCGACACCATCGCCAGAACCAAACGCCTGCTCGGCATCGGCGATGATTTTCATGTGCTTTTTATTCAGGGCGGTGCCAGCATGCAGTTTGCCATGGTGCCCATGAACTTTCTGACCGATGGCAAATCCGCCGACTATGTAAACACCGGCACATGGTCCACCAAGGCCATCAAGGAAGCCGAGATTCTGGGCAAAACCTTCCGGGTGCCGGCCTCCTCGGAAGACAGGAATTTTTCCTATATTCCCCGGGACATCGACTTTGACGAAAACGCCGCGTATGTTCACATTACGTCAAACAACACCATCAAGGGAACCCAGTGGGCCGAATTTCCGGACACAAAAGGCGTGCCCATCGTAAGCGACATGTCATCGGATATCATGAGCCGGCCCCTGGACATGAACAAATTCGGCATGATCTATGCCGGTGCGCAGAAAAACATCGGACCGGCAGGCGTCTGCATGGTTATTCTTCGGAAAGACATGCTGGAAAAAGCGGACGATTCCATTCCTTCCATGCTGAAGTACAAGACATACGCCGACAAGAATTCCATGTACAACACCCCGCCCTGTTTCGGTATTTATACCATCCAGCTGGTATTAAAATGGCTCGAGGAAACCGTCGGCGGCCTTGACAAGATGGACGCCATCAATCAGAAAAAAGCCGCATTGCTGTATGACCAGTTCGACGCCAGCGACTTTTACAACGCCACCGCCGAACCGGGCAGCCGTTCCCTGATGAACGTAACATTCCGGCTCCCCAACGAAGACCTGGAAAAGCAATTCATCGCCGAAGCCTCGGAAAACGGCCTCGGCGGCCTCAAGGGGCACCGATCCGTGGGTGGATGCCGGGCATCGATCTATAACGCCATTCCCCTGGAGTGGGTTGAAAAACTGGTCGACTTCATGAAAACCTTTGAACAGAAAAACGGATAACCACCACTGCGGATAAAAGGCGCTGAAGCCATTCCCGTCACATTCGCCTGGACGGCTCCAGCGCCTTCCAACCGCCAGATGTCCGCATTCATCAAACAAATGCCATCACACGAGGAAATAGCGAATGAACCTGAAAGCTACGCCGGGTGTCAAATATACACTTTCCCTTGATATCGATTCGGTTTGCACGCAGATTGCAGAAACACAGCGGGACAACGGCGACATTCCCTGGTCCACGGGGGATAAAACCGACCCCTGGGACATGGTGGAGGCGGCCATGGGTCTTGCCATCGGCGGAAAATTCGACCGGGCGTGCGCCGCCTACGATTGGCTTAAAGCGCGTCAGCACGACGACGGCAGCTGGTATGCCTCTTATATCGACGGTGTTCCTCAGGACCGGACCTTTGACACGAACATGAGCACTTATATCGCGGTCGGCGTATATCACTACTATCTTATCACAGGGGATATGACCTTTCTGTCCTCCATGTGGGACACCGTACGACGGGGTATCGACTTTGCGCTGAACCTTCAGACCCCCCGCGGTGAAATATACTGGGCCAAGGACCCCCGGGGCAAGACCGACCCCATGGCGCTTCTGACCGGTTCCAGTTCGATCTACATGAGCCTGAAATGCGCCCTTGCCATTGCTGACGAACTTCAATTGGACATGCCGGAATGGAAAACCGCCCTGGTCCGGCTGGGCGACGCCATTGCCCACCAGCCCCACCTGTTCAATGTAACCAAATCCCGTTTTTCCATGGACTGGTTTTACCCGGTGCTTTGCGGGGCCGTAACCGGCGAACGGGCAAAACGGCGATTGGACAAGCACTGGAAAAAATTTGTGGTCAAGGGCCTCGGCGTGCGATGCGTATCCGATGAACCATGGGTTACCGTTGCCGAATCCTGCGAGCTGGTGCTGGCATTGTCCGCCATGGGCAGCGAAAGCATCGCCAAAATAGTTTTCAACTGGATTCAGGACAAATGCTTTGATGACGGGTCCTACTGGTGCGGCTTCACCTTTCCCGACATCATTCTATGGCCGGAAGAAAAAATCACCTGGACCAACGGGGTCGTTCTCATGGCTGCCGACGCCTTGTACCACCTCACCCCCGCCAGCGACCTGTTTAACCATGCCCTGTGGCAGTCGGCACACCCCTTTCTGTTTTCAAACGACGACAGGACAAATCATTGCGACGCGACCACCGCCCATACTACCTGAAAAAACTCTACATCCGGCTGCAGGCACTTTACGTAAAGCATTTCCTGCGCCCCCAGTTTGAATCTCTGGGCAGAAACTTCAATTTCATGCAGCCCTGGAATGTGGAGGTCTTCGGCGCCAACGTGTATCTCGGCGATCACATCAGCGTCATGGCATCGGCCGATCACCAGGTCCGGTTTTCTGTATGGACCGACCATCCCGACCCGGATGGCATTTTTGTGGGCGACGCCTGCCTGATATCGCCGGGCGTCAGAATCAGCGCGGCCAAGCGGATCACCATCGGCCACAGCTGCATGATCGCAAGCGGAGCCTATATAACAGATTCCGACTGGCACGGGTTATACAACCGCGTTGCCACTGGCACCGCCGCGCCCGTTACCCTGGAAGAAAACGTGTGGCTGGGGGATAACGCCATCGTGTGCAAGGGGGTGACCATCGGCAGAAACAGCATTATCGGCGCCCGGTCAGTGGTGCTTCACGACATTCCACCGAATGTCGTGGCCGCAGGCAACCCGGCCAAGCCCATCCGGGAACTCACCGACGACGAACCCATCGTCACCCGGCTGGACTGGTATGCGGATGCGGACACCCTCAACCAGGGACTGGAACTCATCGACAAAAGCATTCTTGCCGGTAATACCCTAATAGGATGGCTGCGGTATCTCTTTTTTCCCCGGAAAGGGGATTAATCAACATCATCAATTCTTCTGGGCCTTCAGCCGATCCCGCAGTTTGGGGAACAGGTTGATTTCCGTGTGCGGCAGAAAGAGCGCGGCCATGTAGTGATCCATGAAGGACTTGGTTTCAGACAGCTCGAAGTTGGTCATTTTCTGCACCACTTCCCCCACATCCTGCCGTATCCGGTTGGTAAGGGCGCTCATCCGGGCGCCCATGAGCGAACCGTTGCCGATAAAGGTGACCTTTTCCGCATCGATTTCCGGCAGAAGACCGATCGTAATGGCTTTTTCCAGGTCGACATAACTGCCAAAGCCGCCGGACAGCACAATGGCATCCAGCATGTCGATGCTCAGCCCCACCTCCTCCAGCAGGGTCATGCACCCGCTGTAGATAGCGCCTTTGGCTCGAATAAGATTGTCAATATCGATCTCGGTGAGCACGATATCCCGGTCAATGCCGGTATTTTCCTTCCATACCACCACATATTCATACACATTGTCCACTTCGCGGATCCTGGATTTATCCACATCCCGGTTCAGCTTGCCACGGTTGTCGATAATGCCCATTTCAAACAGCACCGCCACCATGATGATCAGGCCGGAACCACAGATTCCCACAGGCTTGGAATCGCCGTGGGTAAGAATCATGGGTTCAAGAGAGACCGGATCAATGGAGAAATCCTCGATGGCCCCCTTGGCCGCGCGCATGCCAAAGGTAATGCCCCCGCCTTCAAAGGCAGGGCCGGCCGAACATGCCGCGCATACCATCCAGTCCTTGTTGCCGATAACGATTTCGGCATTGGTGCCGATATCAATAAACAGTGTCAGTTCTTCCCGCCGGTACAGGCCGGA
This sequence comes from Thermodesulfobacteriota bacterium, assembly GCA_034189225.1. Lineage (GTDB taxonomy): Bacteria > Desulfobacterota > Desulfobacteria > Desulfobacterales > Desulfosudaceae > JAXHTY01. The sequence goes on along the minus strand of JAXHVL010000055.1, from coordinate 7,712 downwards.
CCCCATAACACCAGCCACGATGTCACCCCCCACATAGCTTGAAATCTGGGGGTAAACAAGGGCGGTTACATGATCGCCAAGCTCGATACCAATATCTTTTGCCAGAATCGGCGGATAAAGTGTCGATGCCGGTACATAGGGGGACCGCCTTATATACCTGGGATTTATCTCTAACAGCAGCTGCGTCATGGTGGTATTGCCGGCCAGGGTTATTGTGGAGATATTAACCTGATCAACCCCTGATTTCTTCAGCAGATTTTTAATGATGCCGTTAATGGTGCTCACCACCAGTCCATGAAGCTTTTCCAGGCCGCCGGGTTTTTCCGCTGCCACGATGCGGGTAATAATGTCCTCCCCGTAGCTGACCTGAGAATTAAAATCAGCATTCTGTGCCAGAATTTCACCGGTGCCCAGATCGATAACCTCACCGTAAACTGTCGTGGTGCCGATATCAACTGCTATGGCATAATTCAGACTTGTGGTATCACCGGGCTGAACATTGATGACGCGGGTCCGTCCCCCCTCACGAATAGCCCGCGCCAGAGTAAGGGTTATGGCAAAATCCCTTTCCCTGATTATATCAGGAATCATTCGAATAACGGGCAGAAGAAACTCAAGCTTATGCTCATCATGTTTCAGCCGGAGTTCGTTCACCAGCCGTGTGACATCCGGCACGTTCTCACCGGTGTCCGGCGGCGGCAACTCAACATATTTCTTTTCCACCGGCGGCAGAAAAAGCCCCTCTTCCTTCAGTTGCTCCAGATCCATCTGCATGATACGCGCCTTGCGCCTGGGCACATGCTGCATGTCAAGGGCACTCTTATCGGAGATGGACGATTCCATGGGCACCCTGACGGTGACATCGCCGGTAAGCCTGGACCGGCAGGCCAGCCTGACCCCCTTGTCGATATCCTCCTGGCTCAGTTTTTCAGAAGTACCGCCTTCCACTTCGCCTTCTTCAAGGATAATCCGGCACTTGCCGCACACCCCTTCGCCGCCGCAGGAAGCGTTAATGTGAACCCCCGCTTCCATGGCCGCCTTGATCAATGATTCGCCTTCAGGCACCTGAACCCTTCGCTCATGGGGCAGAAATTTTACGGTTAGATTACTCATGAGGATCTCCGTTGTTGGTCTTATTGTCAGATGGTATTCCCTGGTCATTCATATGCAAACATCAAATCATCCAAATTGTGTCGTATTGTAAGACATTATGGAAAAAGATCAAAAAAAACTTTTATGAGTTATATCTCAAAATAATACATTTTGACATTATTTTCAAGTCCTGCCATATAGTTATTCCGCCCAACGCCTCACCGGAAATAAATAAAAAAGCGGAGACGCCCCTCAGGGCACCCCCGCTTTTATCATCAAAAAACCGATCATTTAATTTCTCAGTCGAGTAACATCTACTTCCCCATGTTCTTGAAGGAGCCGTCCACGATTTCCGGCTCGGGGGTGAAAATTTCCAGGCCGTAACGGTCCTTGAGTTTGGTCAGGGCGTCGGTGAGCTGCTGGGGCTCGATGCCGGCAGTCAGGGCAAAGGGGCCGGCAAAGGCCCGCATGCCATGGACCATGCCCTGGTCGATGTCTTCTACCGATTCGGCAATGCCTTCCTTGTAAACCCGGACCGCCTCGTTGATCTGAATGGCCAGAAACTCCATGGGCGTGATTTCATCGGATTTTTTCGAGGTATCGATCTGGGCCTTGCCGCCTTCCCAGGTATAAATACCCTTACCCGTCTTCATGCCAAGGTCACCGCTGTCAAGCAGGCCCTGAAGGGTCTTGCCCGGGGCGAAGTCCTTGGACAGGGTTTCGGAGTAGTACTTCAGCGTATGGTAGAACACATCAATGCCCACATAGTCGGCCAGTTCAAAGGGGCCCATGGGCATGCCCATTTCCTTCATAACTGTATCCACCTCATCGGGTTTGATCTTGCCTTCGTCAAGAATGGCACTGATCAATGCCTGGTTGGGCGCGCCGATGCGATTGACGATAAAACCCGGAGAATCCTTCAGCACTTTGATCGGCACTTTGTTGATCTTCTTGGAGACTTCAAACAGGGTATCCGCGGTCTCATCGGATGTTTTCTGGCCGTAGATGACCTCCACCAGCTTCATCCGGTTGACGGGATTGAAAAAGTGCATGCCCACAAACCGCTCCGGATTGGATGCGGCCGAAGAAATCTCTGTAATGCTCATGGTGGAAGTGTTTGATGCCAGAATGGCATCTGCGGGCGCGCCAGCCGACACATCGCTGAACACCTTCTTTTTCAGGTCCATGACCTCGGGAACCGCCTCAATAACCAGCTGAACATCCGCTACTGCCGCCTTGGTATCCAGGGAGGTGGTCAACATGTTGTTCAGAATACTGTCCTTGTCATCGGCACTGATTTTGCCTTTGCCCACCAGAAAATCCAGACTTTCCTTGATTTTTGCCACACCATTGTCAAGGAACTCCTGCTTTACATCAACCATGACCACTTCATACCCGGCCACAGTGCTTACCTGGGCAATCCCGTGGCCCATTGCGCCGGACCCGATCACCGCTATTTTTTTTATGTCATCAACCTTCATAACAACCTCCTTACTCAATAATTACAGTTATTTGTAAAAATACAAAGCGCGCATCAAGCAATGCGCGCGTAAACCCGTTTGTATCGGAACACAAAGCCGGTCAAATGTTCCTGTTCATTATTTAAGCTCTTTTCGGGTTAAATTCAATATATTTCTTGCGATAATCAGGTGCTGAATCTGGCCGGTGCCTTCAAAGATATCCAGGATCTTGCTGTCGCGCATCCATTTTTCGGCGAGATAGTCCCGGCTGAAACCCAGCGGCCCCAACAGTTCAACGCACTTCTGGGTGATCAGGGTGCAGTAGCGGCCGGACTTGGCCTTGGACATCGAGGCCTCAAGATTGTTGAACGCGTTGTTGTCGGCCATCCACGCGGCCCGCCAGGTGAGCAGGCGCATGGCGTCCAGCTGGGCCTCCATCCAGTAAAATTCCTTTTCCACGCTGGTCAGGTTGCCGGGATTCTTTTTGTAATCCAGGGCGTAGCCGGCTTCTTCCAGCTTTTCACGGGTAAAATCCACGGCCGCGGCTGCCACGCCGTTGGCCATGGCCGCCACCATGGGGCGGGTGTTGTCAAAGGTCTTCATGACGCCCTTGAACCCCTCGGTCTGCTTGACTTCGGGATCGCCCAGAAGGTTTTCTTTGGGAATGCGGCAGTTGTTCAGCACGAAGGTACCCGTATCCGAGGCCCGGATGCCCAGCTTGTGCTCCAGGTGCTCCAATTTGAAGCCGGGGGTGTCTTTTTCCACCACAAAGGACTTGATGCCGGCCTTGCCGGCTTCCTTGTCCACCGTGGCCCAGACCACCACCGCGTCGCAGCGGTCCGCGCAGGTCACGAAGATTTTTTCACCGTTGAGCACCCATTGGTCCCCGTCCAGCTCGGCCGTGGTGGAGATGGAGCCGGAGTCGGAACCGGATTCCGGTTCGGTGATGGCCATGGCCGCCCATTTGCTGCCGAACCGCTCCATCTGCTCTTCGGTGGCCACCGCCGCGATGGCCGCGTTGCCCAGGCCGGCATTGGGAATGGACAGCAGCAGGCCCGCATCGCCCCAGCACATCTCTTCCACAGTCACCACCGTGGACAGGTTGGTACCGGTATCGCTCTGGGGTTTGTCCTTTTTCTTCTTGCCGTCATCGTCTTTTTTCTTTTTACCACCGCCCATCACCGGCATACCCCGGAAGGCATCCAGCTCCTTGGGGTATTCATGTTCGGCTTCGTCATATTTTCGGGCTATGGGCCGCAGCATGCCCTTGGCCAGGTTGCGCATGCTGGACTGAACTTTTTCCAGTTTTTCTGAGAATTCGAGATCAATCATTTGCCACTCCTTTTATATTCTTGGGTATTGCCGTCAAACGAATTTAAACTATGGCGATGGCTTCCAGGTTGCTGATGGCCCGGGCGTTTCTGTAATACCGTTCCACCGGGTATTCCCGGATGTAGCCGTGGCCGCCCATCACCTGGACACCGTAATCGGCTATTTTCATAGTCATCTCACCGGCATACATCTTCGCCAGGTAGGCTTCCCGGGCCGCATCCTTCCCGGACTCGATCTTTGAAGCCGCTTTCCATGCCATCAGCCGAATGGCATCCACCTCGTAGGCCATCTCCGCCAGCATAAACGCCACCGACTGCCGATGGGCAATGGGCTCACCGAACTGCTCGCGGGTCTTTGCGTATTCCCGTGCCGTATCGTACGAGGCATTGGTCATACCCGCGGCCATGGCCGTCATGGCAACACGGGAGCGCTGCAGCATCAGATCGTAATTGCAGCCGTCGTCGCCGCCCACCCGGTCTTCGGCCGGTACTTCGCAGTTTTCCAGGGTGACCCTGTTCATCTCAAGGGCATACAGCCCAAGGGTTTTTTCCCTGTCCCCCACCTTGAGACCGGGATTGTCCGACCCCACGATAAACAATTCGTTCTTGCCGTCGCAACTGGCAGCCACCAGCATGTGCTCGGCCTTTGCCGCCATGGGCACGAAGCATTTCTCACCATTGATCACATAAGCCCCGCCCTTCTTTTCCGCCGTGGTGGCCAGGTCCGTTGCATCAAACCCGAACCGTGGCTCGTTAATGGCCATGCTGCAGGGCGAAAATGTGTCCTTGCAGTAATTGGGCAGATATTTCATCTTCTGGCCTTCCGTGCCCATCTGGGCAATGGGGGAGATGAACAGCGACGGCGCGGTGGCGGCGATGGCAAAGGCCATGTCCCCGTAAGCCAGTGCTTCCAGGACAATGGCGCTTTCAATGGGGGAATCGTCCATACCGTATCCGCCGCATTCCTCGGGCACCGACGAGATCGAGGCCCCGAGCTCCCAGGCCTTTTGAATAGACTCAGCAGGAATCTCTCCGGCCTCGTCCATGTCATGGGCGTTTTCGGTCACAATATCCTTTACCAGCTTTGCGACCTCCTTTTTTACCATCTGCTGCTGCTTTGACATCGAAAAATTGATCATCTTTTTTCGCCTCCCAAAATATTGTATTGAATAAAAATCCGTAAAACCTTTTTTCATAATGCGCTGCTTAAAAAAACTGACATGTCAGTTCATGATATTTATATCAAAGGGAACTGTCAAGTGTTTTATCGGGCTGCCGACAAAAGAACACAACCTGCTGCAATTATTTGATGGTATCACGTGCGCCGTATGGATTGGTTTTTTGGTATATTTTATTTGCCTCCCCTTGAAAGATGCACTCGTAAAAAGTCAATTTTGGGACGGCAAAGTAAAAAGTTCAAGTTCGAGGCGCGCAAATCACGAGGAATGGAGCGTACTTAGCTGTACGTGACATGACGAGAGATGCAGCGCAACAAAGAAATTGGACTTTTTACGAAGCCGTCTTGAAAAACAATGCAAACAATGAAATAATCCACATAAAATCACTACAGATAATTATCTATCAATATTCGGCAAGAAAAACAAGAACCATTTCTTCCAGTTAGTGTCCGTCCAGAAATTAGATATTTTGGTCGAGTTCAAGGAAGGCGAAAATTTTAACCGGATGAATACTTTGCGTATTTTGAGGATGCAATTTGAGCCTGACGCAGAAATCGGGCAAAATAGCAATTTATGGATGGGCACTGGTTATTCATGCAAAGGGGGATATCATGCTGCTTCATTTTTTTCGTCATAACCACCGCCGGTCCGGGGGCCTTTTGTTCATGGGCGCAATTGTTTGCTTATTGAGTCTGTCCTTTCTTGCGGCGGCACCGGTATGCGCCGAGAAATCAAAAGCCAGGCTCATCATGGAAAAGGTGGACGCTCTGGATGACGGCGACAACATGGTCGCCGACATGAAGATGATTCTGATTGACAAGAACCAGAACACCCGTGAACGTATCATGCGGACCTTTGCCAAGGACAAAGGCGAAGATACGCTGCAGCTCATCTTTTTCACGGCCCCGCCGGCTGTAAAAGACACGGGGTTTCTCACCTATGATTATGATAATACGGATAAGGACGACGATCAATGGCTGTACCTGCCGGCCCTGAAAAAAACCAAGCGGATCGCCGCCGGCGACAAAACGGACGCGTTCATGGGATCGGATTTCTCCTATGCGGACATGACCAGCCGGGTGATTGATAATTACACGTACAAACTCTTAAAAGAAGACAAGGTGAACGGCAAAAAGGTGTGGCTGATTGAAGCCGTTCCGGTGAATCAGGATGTGATCGACACCTTCGGGTACACCAAAAGTGTGGCATTTATCCGCCAGGACAACTATTATATCGTGCGGGCCGTGAGCTGGGTGGCGGACAGCGACAAGCTGAAATATCTGGACGTGAGAGAACTGGAAAAAATCGACGGTATCTGGGTGGCCAAGGAAACCCACATGACCACAAAGCGCGGCGGCGAAACCCAACACAAGACCATTTTGATCCAGGACAATATCAAATTCAATCAAGACCTGGATGAAAGCATGTTCACTGTACGCCGGCTTGAAAAAGGACTTTAATTGAGGATAACACATGCATATTGGAACGAGGGGGCTGCTGTGTCTTTTGCTGTTGTGGGGCATTCCGTTTATTGCACTGGCCGCGGATAACAGCAACGGGCAGCAGACAACCACCCTTATATCCACCGTGCCGGTGCTGAACATACGGACCAAACCCGATCTCAACGCCGCGGTTGTGGGGACGCTGACCGACACGGAAACCGTGCAGGCCGTTGAATTCCTGAAAAACTGGGTTTACATCCGCAAGCCCGACGGCACCGAAGGGTACGTATTTAAAGCATACACCCGGCAACGGTCAACGCCGCAATCCACCTTTGCACAGGATGCCGTACCCCGGAAACGCCCTGCCTTTCAAAAGCCTGAAGACATTCCCAGGGCGGTGGACAAAGAGGACGAACCGCCCTCTGATACGGACATGAAGGGAACCGGCGACCCGGCCCTGGATAAAGCCCTGGCAGGATTTGATGACGGCGGGGCGCCATCGGATGATGACCTGGACGATACTTTGTCCGGATTTGATGACAGCGGCGGCGAATCCGGGGGTATGGCGGATGCCCTTTCAGGATTTGAAGATGACACATCATCCAGTGATTTTGCAATTGCGGACACGCCGGCATCTGCCTGGGATACGGGCGGATCAATAAAACTCTCCACTGTCTTTAATGTCAACCACGATGCACCCGGGCCCGGAGAAACGGATCAACGCGGCCTGTCCCGCATGCGCTCAGAAATTGACCTGGAAGTGGAGCGGGATATTTACCGGTCCTGGCACTTTCGTCTCAGCGGCCGGGCAATTCACGATTTTGCCTATACCATCCAGGGCCGCGATCAGTATACCGGCGAGGTCCTTGACCTGTATGAAAACGAGGCGGAAATCCGGGAGGCCTATGTGCAGGGCTCCCTGCTGCCATCTCTTGACCTGAAGACGGGCCGCCAGATCGTTGTCTGGGGTCGGTCAGAAAACTTTCGCGTCACCGATGTGTTAAATCCCATGGACAGCCGGACCCCCGGTCTGGTCGATATCGAAGACCAGCGCCTGCCGGTTTGCATGACCAAGCTGGATTATTACGCAGGTGATTTCACTTTCACGGGCCTTGCCATTCATGAAGTCCGGTTCAACAAAATGCCGGTGGTCGGCAACGACTTCTACCCCCTGGATGAACCCCAGCCGGACGAGGTTGTCCCCGACCC
>JAXHVL010000054.1:0-52580 GCA_034189225.1 Thermodesulfobacteriota bacterium | reverse complement strand
TGCATCGAATAGATGCCGGTTTTTTCCGGGCATCTATTCGATGCATATATCTTCGTGCCCTTCGTGCTCTTCGTGGTAATAAATATCAGCTCAAATGAACCACGAAGCTCACGAAGAACACGAAGGGTGAGTTCAAGAATCACGTGCCTTCGTGTTTCGAATTTAATATTGAGTACCATTTTGAACCTGAGAAAGATGGTAATTTCAAGACGGCGCATTAACGGGTCTGTAGACCCGTATCCCGGCTTTCAGCCGTTTTTTTCAACTCATCCCGCCACAAAGGCCGGGATGGTTGTTGAGTTTGCCGTCTGCAAGCGACTTTTTACGAGACCATCTTCTTTGGGCGAGCAAAGAAAAGTATGAATCGTTGACCTGTCCCGAAGGACCAGGTTTAATTGACTGAATTATCCCCCCGCTGCTCTCACGGGGTTTACATTTGGGCGGGAAAAACGTATGATGAGTGTCCGGTGTTTGTAAGGCCGGCTGCCAGGCGGCTGGCCTGATTTGGTATGGATGTATCATGGAAAACGGAGATTATGTCATTTATTGTAAGGTTTATTAAATGGAGTGCTGTTCTTCTGACGGTGCTAATGGTCGGCGCCGTGATTGCAGGTGCAGTTGCTTACTATCATATCAGTGAAACGCTGCCGAGCATCGCCTCGCTCAAGGACTACAAACCACCGGTCATCACGACCCTTTATTCCGCAGATGACCGGAAAATCGCCGAGTTTTATGAACAGCGGCGGATCGTGATGCCCCTGTCCGAAATACCGGAACCCTTTATCAACGCATTTGTGGCGGCCGAAGACGCGCGGTTTTATCAGCATACCGGGATCGACCTGATCGGCGTGTTCCGGGCGCTGATCAAGAACCTGAAGGCCGGTACCATCGTCCAGGGCGGCAGCACCATTACCCAGCAGGTGGCAAAATCTTTTTTCCTTTCATCGGAGCGGACCTATACCCGGAAGATACGGGAGGCCATTCTTTCCTACCGGATCGAAAAGCAGCTCTCCAAAAGAGAAATCCTTTACCTTTACCTCAACCAGATATACCTGGGGCACGGCGCCTACGGCGTGGCCGCTGCGGCGGAAAATTATTTCGGCAAAAAAGTAGACGAGCTGAGCCTGTCCGAATACGCTCTCATCGCCGGCCTGCCCCAGGCACCGAGCAGCTATTCCCCGTATCATCATCCAGAACGGGCCAAGCGACGGCAGATTTACGTATTAAATCAGATGGTCACCGAAGGATATGTCAGCCGGGCGGCGGCGGAAACGGCCCGCGAAAAGGAAATGGACATTAAGCCGGTAAAGAGCTGGTATCAGGAGATGGCGCCCTGGTATGCCGAGCATGTCCGCCGGTATGTGGAAAACAAGTACGGCCGGGAGGTGTTGTATAACGAAGGGCTTTCCATTTATACGGCCATGAACCTGGACATGCAGAAAATCGCCCGCAGTGAGGTGGAGAAGGGGTTGCGCGCCCTTGACAAGCGGCAGGGGTATCGCGGTCCGGTCAAGCACCTTACCGAGGATGACATCGAGCCTTTTCTGGCGGAATTGCGAAAGGCGGTGGAAAATCAGGAGACCCCGCCCGCTCCAGGGGACATCGTAAAAGGGGTGGTCATGGACGTGGATGATGAAGAAGGCACCGTGTATGTCCGGTTCGGCGGCGGCAGCGGGCAGATCCCCCTGGAAGACATGAGGTGGGCGCGTACACCGGACACGGAAGTGGCATGGTACAAAGCCGCGGCAAAGATCGACAGGCCTTCACAGTCGCTGCGTTTCGGGGATGTGATTCATGTAAGAATCAAGTCCCTGATAAAAGAGGAGACCGGCGAAGATTCCCAGGATGAAGTACCGCCGGAAGCGGCAACCGCCGAAGACGATTCCCCATCCGTTGGAAACAAACGTTATGTGTTTTCGCTGGAACAGACGCCCGCCGTCGAGGCCGCCCTGGTTTGCATGGCGGTTCGTTCCGGCCACGTCAAGGCAATGATCGGCGGCCGGGATGCCGGTAAAAGCCACTTCAACCGTGTGATTCAGTCCAGGCGACAGCCGGGCTCGGCTTTTAAACCGGTGATATATGCCGCCGCCCTTGACAAAGGTTATACCCCGGCCAGTGTAATCATCGATTCCGCCATTATTTTCGAGGACAAGGAGCACGATTTTATCTGGAAACCCCAGAATTACGAGGAGCGTTTTTTCGGGCCCACCCTGTTTCGCAAGGCCCTTGAGAAATCGCACAATATTCCAACCATCAAGATCATGATGGACATCGGGGTCGATTATGTAAGGGATTACGCCAGGAAGCTGGGGATTGAGTCGCCTCTCAGCCGGGATCTTTCCATCGCCCTTGGGTCCTCGGGAATCGCTCCCATCGAGCTGGCAAAGGTTTATTCCGTGTTCCCCAATCTTGGCAAGGCGGTGGAGCCGATTTTTATCACCAAAATTATGGACCGGGAAGGGCGGGTACTGGAGGAGCACACCGCCGATCCCAAACGGGTTATCGGCAAGGATACGGCCTATATCATGACCCATCTGCTCAAGGGCGTGGTGGAGCACGGCACCGGCCGCCGGGTCAGATCGCTGAACCGACCGGCCGCCGGCAAGACCGGCACCACCGACAACCTGGATGATGCCTGGTTCGCCGGATACACGCCGGGCTATGTCACGGTGGTCTGGGTGGGTTATGATCAGGAACGGTCCCTGGGCAAATCCGAGACCGGCTCCAGCGCGGCCAGCCCCATCTGGCTGGGCTTCATGAAAGAGATGCTCAAGGACAAGCCCGTCAAGACCTTTGAAGTGCCCGAAGGGGTGGTGTTCTCCAAGATCGACGCCAAAACCGGGCTGCTGCCCGGCGATGGATCGACAGAGACCTTTTTTGAATGTTTCAAGAAAGGCACCGTTCCCACCGAACACGTCGATTCCGCGGACACCGTGGTCAAAGAGGAGCAGTTTTTTAAAAGAGGGATGTAGCCCCGGCTGGCGTATTACGTTCCAACTGGGGCAGGCTAAAGCCAGCCACTATCACGGCCTCGGTATACCGATGGCCATCATCATATTACCACAATCCGTAATTCTTCATGTCCAAATAAAGATAGTCCCGTAAAAAGTCAGATTTGGGACGGCAAAGTAAAAAGTTCAAGATCAAGGCGCGCAAATCCCGAGGAATGAGGCGTACTTGGCGTACGCCGCAGTGACGAGGGATGCAGCGCAACGCAGATATTGGACTTTTTACGAAGCCGTCAATAAAAAGGGCGCTGAAAATAAAACCCTCAGCGCCCTCTGCGTCTCAGCGGTTACTCATATGGTTTTTACCGGGTGATCGGCTCTGCCAGCAATGATTTCAGGGTTTCATAATCCTCGGCCACTGGCAGCTCCGGGTACTCTTCCACCACATTGGGGGGCGGCCGGAACAGAATGCCGGTGTCGGCTTCCTGGATCATGCTGATGTCGTTGTAAGAATCCCCCATTGCGGTGATGCGGTAGTTGAGGCTTCGCAGGGCCAGCACGGTTTGCCGTTTGCCGTCTTTCTGGCGGAGCTGATAACCGGTTATGCGGCCGTCATCGCCGATGGTCAGGGTGTTGCAGAACAGGGTGGGCATGTTCAGTTTTTCCATCAGCGGGCCGGCGAACTGGGTAAAGGTATCCGATACGATAATGACCTGGGTTTTGCTGCGCAGCCAGTCAAGAAACGTCACCGCCCCGGCCAGCGGATCGATGGTGGCGATCACATCTGTTATGTCTTTCAATTTCAGGTTGTGTTCGTCAAGCACGGTCAGCCGTTTCTGCATGAGCACGTCATAATCGGAAATATCCCGGGTGGTGAGCTTCAGATCCTCGATGCCCGTTTTTTCCGCCACATTGATCCATACTTCCGGAACAAACACCCCTTCCAGGTCACTGCACACGATATTCATTCTTTATCCTCCATCCGTATCACCATCGGCTCATCGGCAACGATATTAAACGAAACAATCTCGGCCAGGGCCTTGTTCACATCCGCCTCGCAGGCCTTGTGGGTGAGCATCACCAGCGGAATGGGACCATCCTTTTCCCTGCCCTTCTGGTTGACGGATTTGATGCTGATGTTGTGGGCGCCCAGCACACCGGCAATTTTTGACAGAACGCCGGGCTGATCAGTCGCCGAAAATCGGAAATAATAGCGGGTGGACAGCTTTTCTATGGGCAGTACCGGCAGCGGCTGAATGTGTTCCGCCTGGTAGGACAGGGCCGGCACCCGCCCCCTGGCGTTATAGGCGATATTTCGCGTCAGATCCACAATATCGCCCGCCACCGCACTGGCCGTAGGCATCATGCCCGCCCCGTGGCCGTAAAGCAACATGTTTTCCACACAATCGCCGGTGACTGTGACGGCGTTCAGCGAGCCGCTCACGCTGGAAAGAATATCTTCGGCGGGCACCATGGTGGGGTGAATGCGGGCCTCCACGGCCCCGTCGATCTGCTTGCTGATGGCCAGCAGTTTTACCGTATACCCGAAGTCCCCGGCAAATTCAATATCGATGGGAGACACCCGGCGGATGCCTTCAACGTAAATATCATCCAGGTTAATGGCCATGCCGTAGGCAATGGCGTTCAGGATGGCCAGTTTGTGAGCCGCATCAAAGCCGTCCACGTCAAGGGTAGGGTCGGCTTCCGCAAACCCCTTTTCCTGGGCTTCGTTGAGGGCTGACGCAAAGCTGCATTTTTCCGCCGTGATTTTCGACAGGATATAATTGCAGGTGCCGTTGAGAATGCCGCGCATGGCATGAATATCGTTGCCGATCAAAGACTCCCGCACAGACTTGATGATGGGCATGCAGCCGCCCACGCTGGCCTCGTATGCAATGTCCACGTTGGCCGCCGCGGCCCGGGGAAATATCTCGTTTCCGCAGTCCGACAGCAGCGCCTTATTGGCTGTGACAATGCTTTTGCCGTTGTCAATGGCCCGCAGCATCAAATCTTTTGCCACGGTTTTGCCGCCGATAAGCTCCACCACGATATCGATTTCCGGATCATCCACCACTTCCGCCGCATCGGCCGTCATCACACCCGGCTCAAGATTCAGCCCCCGGTCCCGGGCGGTGTCGATGTCCGCAATTTTTTTCAGGTGAAGCGACATTCCGGTCCTGGCGTATATCAGCGCCTTTTTTTCCAGCAGTATTTTCGCGGTCCCGATGCCCACGGTCCCGCAGCCCAGCATGCCGATGTTGATTTGCTTCATTGAACACCTGTATTGCTTTTAAAGGATCTTTTTAATGCCCCTGACCGCCTGGTTGGTCCGCATTTCATTTTCTATAAGGGCGAACCGCACGTAGTCGTCTCCGTATTCGCCAAAGCCCAGGCCAGGTGATACGGCCACCTGCGCTTCGTGAATCATCATCTTGGAAAATTCCACAGACCCCATGTGCCGGTACTTTTCCGGTATCTGCGCCCACACGAACATCGTCCCCTTGGGCTTTTCAATGGGCCATCCCACCCGGTTCAGGCCATTGATCAGGGTGTCCCGCCGTGACCGGTAGGTCTCCCGGATCTGTTCAACACAGGATTGGTCCTCGTTCAAGGCGATGATGGAAGCGATCTGCACGGGTTGAAAAATACCGTAATCCAGGTAGCTCTTGATCCGTCGCAGCGCCGCAATAATATCCCGGTTTCCCACGCAGAACCCAACGCGCCAGCCCGCCATGCTGTAGCTCTTGGACAGGGAGAAGAACTCCACACCAACGTCCTTGGCGCCTTCCACCTGCAAAAAGCTCGGGGCCTGGTACCCGTCAAACACCAGGTCGGCATAGGCGAAATCATGAATGATCATCACATCATATTTCTTGGCGTACCGGACGATCTCCTTGAAAAAGTTGATGTCCACAACCTCGGTAGTGGGATTGTGGGGATAGCTCAGCACCAGGACCTTGGGCTTGGGCCAGCTCTGCCGGGTGCCGTCGATGAGATTTTTCAGAAAATCCTCGCCCGGGCCCACCGGAATCCCCCGCACGCTGCCACCGGCGATGATCGTGGCATAGGGGTGGATCGGGTAGGTGGGATTGGGCGTAAATACCAGATCGCCCGGGCGAATGGTCACCAGGATAAGGTGAGAAAACCCCTCCTTGGCCCCGATGGTCACGATGGCCTCTTCTTCATGATCCACCGTAACGCCGTACCGGCGCTTGTACCAGTCGGCAATGGCCAGGCGGAGTTTCCGGATGCCCATGGACGCAGAATAGCGGTGGTTGTGGGGCTTTTGCGCCGCATCCACCAGCTTGTCAACGATATGGTCCGGGGTGGGAAGATCGGGATTGCCCATTCCCAGGTCGATAATATCCTTGCCGGCCCGCCGCTCATCCATTTTAATCTGGTTGACGGTGGCGAACACATACGGTGGTAATCTATCTAATCTGCCAAATTTATTATTCATAATACTTGTCCCGTGGTAGCCCTCTCCGGCCCCGCTCCCTCTTTGTTTGTCTTTTAAGATGAGTTTAATCAAAACAATATACCTGAATTCGCCGGGGCTGTCAAAATCATTAATTTGGATTTGACTTTGTCCGGGGGCGGCGTTACCATATCTATTCGGATTCGGGTGTTACGATTAAACAATGCCGGCGGTAAAAGCCTCTCGCCGGCCATTTAAGGAAAACAGACTATGGCGTCATTGACATATGCGGATGCAGGCGTGGATATTAATAAAGCCAACTTGTTTGTGGGCGACATTAAAAAAATCGCCAAAAAAACCCGACGGCAGGGTGTTATGGGGGATATCGGCGGGTTCGGCGGATTGTTTTCCCTGAATATCGAGAGCATGAAAAGTCCCGTGCTCGTCAGCTCCACCGACGGCGTGGGCACAAAACTCAAAATCGCCTTCATGACGGGCAAGCACGACACCATCGGCATCGATCTGGTTGCCATGTGCATCAATGATATCGTCGTGCAGGGCGCAAAGCCGCTCTTTTTTCTCGACTATTTTTCCACCGGCAAACTCGACACCAAAACGGCCGTGGAGGTGGTAAAAGGCATCGGTGAAGGCTGCAAGCAGGCCAAATGTGCGCTTATCGGCGGCGAAACTGCCGAAATGCCCGACATGTATGCCGAAGGAGAGTATGACCTTGCGGGGTTTACTGTTGGCATGGTTGAAAACGATGCCATCATCGACGGCTCGGATATCCGGGTCGGTGACCAGGTGATCGGGCTCGCGTCCAGCGGCCTGCACAGCAACGGGTATTCCCTTGTCCGCAAGATTTGTTTCGAAGTGCTGGGGCTCAAGATCGACAGTCATGTGGACGTTCTGGGAAAAACGCTGGGCGATGAACTGCTGACGCCTACAAAGATTTATTCCGAAACCATTCAGAACCTGTTGAGGGTCTTTCCGCTTCATGGCATCGCCCATATTACCGGCGGCGGGTTGGCCGAAAATCTTAAGCGCATTCTTCCCAAGTCATGCAGTGCCGTTCTTGACAAAGGCGCATGGGAAGTGCCCCCCATATTCCGCTTTCTCCAGGAAGGCGGGGGCGTTGCGGATGACGAAATGGCGCGGACGTTCAACAACGGCATCGGTTTGTGTGTGGTCGTGGACGGCAAGCAGGCCCAGGATGTCATGGGTACCCTCAAGGCCATGGGTGAATCCGTATTCCTCATCGGTGATATCGCCGCCCGCAAAGGAAGCGCGCCCCAGATTAAATGGAAGTAGGTCGGCACTGAACAACAGAGACGCCGGGCCGGCGTAAATAATTACCCATGAAGATACTCGGCATTGAAACCTCCTGCGATGAAACCGCGGCTGCCGTAGGCCTGGATGGTCCCACGGTGCTGTCCTCCATCGTGTCCTCCCAGGTAAACGTCCATCGCCCATACGGCGGGGTCGTACCGGAACTGGCCTCC
This sequence comes from Thermodesulfobacteriota bacterium, assembly GCA_034189225.1. Taxonomy (GTDB): domain Bacteria; phylum Desulfobacterota; class Desulfobacteria; order Desulfobacterales; family Desulfosudaceae; genus JAXHTY01. Next base: position 44,712 of record JAXHVL010000054.1, on the reverse strand, counting down.
CGAAATCACATCAAAAACATATTGCCGGTTGTCCACCAGGCCCTGGAGGCCGCCGACACGGCGCCCGAAGACTTGGACGCCGTGGCCGCTACCCAGCGGCCTGGCCTCGTAGGCGCCCTGCTCGTAGGGTTTTCCTTTGCAAAAGCCTATGCCTATGCCCTTGATGTGCCCTTTATCGGTGTCAATCACCTGGACGGTCACCTGGCATCCGTACTGCTCACCGATTCGCCCCCGCCCTTTCCATTTGCAGCGCTACTCACCTCCGGCGGCCATACGGCTGTTTATCATGTCACCGCACCCACCCGCGCCGAACTCCTTGGCCAGACCCGGGACGATGCCGCCGGCGAAGCCTTTGATAAGGTTGCCAAAATGATGGGCCTGGGCTACCCCGGCGGCAAAGTTATCGAAGACCTGGCCGCCGCCGGCGATGAAAAAGCCGTGGTCTTCACACGGCCCTACCTGGACAAAAACGGCTTTGATTTCAGTTTCAGCGGTATTAAAACCGCCGTCAATCGCCGTATCCGGGAAGCCGGCGCAGGCCTGGAAAACCAGAAAGCCGACATTGCCGCCGGTTTTCAGGCGGCCGTGGGCGATGTCCTCTGCCACAAACTCATTCACGCGGCAGACGTCAAACAATGCCGCCACATCGCGCTGGTGGGCGGCGTCGCCGCAAACACTCATATCCGCGAAAAACTGCAACATCAGGCCGAGAGCCGCGGCCTTACCGTCCATATTCCGCCCCTGGTCTATTGCGGCGACAACGCCGCCATGATTGCCGCCATGGGATACTATTATTTCAAAGACAACCGCCACACATCCCTCACCGACGACGTTTATTCCCGCGCCTTCGTACCAACTGGTGCAGGCTGAAACCAGCATCTCTATATAGCCTTCGTATTCCACGGCTATATATGGGCGGCCCCGAAATGCCCATGCCCTCCGTACCAGCACAACCCGTGATCCTGCCCCGGCCATGTAGGAACGACCGTCACAGGCTGTTCAATACCCCCCGGTCATAATTTTATGGGCGGGAGCATACATACCATGTCACCGACTCGGACGCGGTGTTCATGACGAGAACAACGATCAGTTTATCTGTCCGGCTGGCCGCATTCTACCACCAAACTTGAAAATTCGGATTTAGAATTTGTTTCGTATTTCGTGCATCGGCTTTTTACGGCGTTTGTTGCTGGAAGGTTCTGCATGGGCAATGGTGGGCGGTACTGGATTTGAACCAGTGACTTCTACCGTGTGAAGGTAGCACTCTCCCGCTGAGTTAACCGCCCTTGGGGACGACTTTGTAAAAAATTCAATAGCTTCGTTGCGCTGCATCTCTCGTCATGTCACGTACTGCCACGTACGCTCCATTCCTCGAGAGGCATCGGCGCCTTGCTCTTGAACTTTTTACAAAGCCGTCCAACTACTGGCTTTGTAAGGGCAACCTTTTTCTGAGGGATAAAAACGTTGCCTGCTGACAGTATACATAATGAATGTTTCGGCATTCGTCAAGCATTCATTTTTAAATTGTGTTATTTTCCGGACCATCTTCTTCCGCTTCTTCCGGGGCATTTTCGTCCGGTTCAGTTTTTTCCGGTTCAGGCGCGTCGGGGGATTCGTCGCCGGAGCCATGGTTGTCGAGCTTTTTGTCCAGCGGTACTTCGCCGCCATCATGGCCCCCTATACCCCATGATTTTTCCGGGGCCTCGGCGTCTGTCTTATTGGTATTTTCTTGTGCTTTTATATCCGGCGCTTCTTTGCCTGGCGGTTTTCCCGTGACTTCGTCTGCCACTGTTTCGCCAAAGGCGGGGGCCTTGGCATCGGCGAATTCCTGAATTTCCTTAAGACTGGGCATGTCTTTGAGGCTTCGCAGGTTGAAGACTTCCAGAAATTTTCTGGTGGTGCCGTAAATCAGGGGCCGGCCGGGGATCTCTTTTTTTCCGAGAATGCGGATCAGCTTCCGTTCCAGAAGGTTTCGCAGAATGGCGCCAGAATCTACTCCGCGGATAGCTTCGATGTCACTGCGGATCACCGGCTGGTGATAGGCGATGACGGCCAGGGTCTCCAGGGCCGCTTTGCTGATACGGGCCGGCGCGGGTTTCAGGAATCGTTTTACCCATTCCTTGTATCCGGACCGGGTGCGGAACTGATATCCGCCGGCCACTTCGCATAGCTTGATGCCCCCCTGCCGTTGTTCATAGTCTTCCATCAGCCGGTTGATGGCCTGCCGGATGGCGCCGGACTCGGCGCCGGGGATCGCCGTCTTGAAGGTTTTGACGTCAATGGGCGTGTCCGTCACAAACAGGAGGCTTTCAATGATGTTTTTCAGATCGTTTTCGTTCATCGGTAAAACAGCCGTATCATGCCGCTCTGGGTATGTTGCTTGAGTTCCACCAGGTTCAGTTTAACCATCTCCAGAATTGCCAGAAAGGTGGCCACGATCTCGCTCTTGCCGGCCTCCCGGGCAAAGAGTTCATAAAAGGTAATGGATCGACGGTTTTCAAGAATATCAACAATTTCGGATATTTTGTCCTTGACGGAAATTTCATCGGCGGAAAACCGGAGGCTTGAGGACGCGGGAATCCGGTCCAGAATGTTCTGAAATGCGTCAATCAGTTCAAACAGCCCCACGGATATCATTTCGTCGTCGTTCTCGGCGGGGTCTGGTTTTTTCTCGGCCGCACGGGTGAAGGTGTCTTCGTTAAGGATTTCCCTGGCACTCAGATCGTCGGCGGCAGATTTGATTTTCAGGTATTCTTCGAGGGCCTGGGTGATTTCCAGCCGGGGGTCGTCCTCATCGTCCTGTTTGCCGTGGGCGGGCAGCAGGGTGCGGGATTTGATGCTGGTGAGAATGGCGGCCATGTAGAGAAAGTCGCCGGCAAAGTCGATATTCAGCATCTTCATCCATTCGATATAATCCAGAAACTGTTTGGTGATTGCGGCAATGGGAATATCGTATATACTGACCGCGTTTTTTTTGATGAGATGGACCAGCAGGTCCATGGGCCCTTCAAAAATTTCGGTCCGGATCTGGTATGGCTGTTCCATTTGCATTACAGTTTCACCGCGGCCCTCACTTCCACCATGGTATCGATTGCAGCCTGCCGGGCCTTGTCGGTCCCGGCCTTAAGGATTTCGTCAACCTGTCCGGGCCGTTGCGCGTAATAAGCCCGTTTTTCCCGCAGCGGGGCAAGCCCCTGGTTCAGGCTCCCCGCCAGTTTTTTCTTGCATTCCACACACCCCAGGGCGGCGGTCCGGCATCCCTCGTTGATCTCGGCCACCGTGTCTGCATCTGTGTAAAGCCTGTGAAAGGTATACACGTTGCAGACGTCGGGATCGCCGGGGTCAGATTTGCGGGCTCGCTGGGGGTCAGTGATCATCTGCGCGGCTCGCTCGGCGGTTTTTTCCGGCGAGTCGGCCATGAAGATCGCATTGTCATAACTTTTGCTCATCTTGCGTCTGTCCAGACCCAGAATGCGGGCAGTTTCGGTCAGCATGGATTGCGGTTCCGGAAAAACCTCGCCGTATAGGTGATTAAACCGCCTGGCGATTTCCCGTGTGATCTCCACGTGGGGCACCTGATCTTCGCCGACCGGCACCACGTGGGTTTTGTACATGATGATATCCGCTGCCTGAAGCACGGGATAGCCGAGAAAGCCGAAGGTGGCGATATCCTTTCCGCTGATCTGGGTCATCTGGTCCTTGTAGGTGGGGTTGCGCTCCAGCCAGGACAGGGGGGTGATCATGGACAGAATCAGAAACAATTCGGCATGTTCCTTTACATGGGACTGGATGAACAGGGTGCTCTTGTCCGGCGAAAGCCCCGCCGCAAGCCAGTCGATCACCATTTCCCGGGTATATTCGGAAAGTCCGCCCGGTGTTTCGTAATCGCTGGTCAAGGCGTGCCAGTCCGCGACAAAGAAAAAGCAGTCGTAATCCTCTTGCAGGTTGATCCATCGCTGAAGTGCTCCGTGAAGATTGCCCAGGTGAAGGGCGCCGGTGGGGCGCATGCCGCTCAATATCCGTCTTTTGGTCATCTGTGTCACCTTCCATGGCCGGCTGTCTTTATCCCATATGCCGGCCGATAAAATCGATACCCCCGCCGCCCAGCGCGATACCGATGAGCGGGGCAATGAAAAACATAATAATTTTAAACAGAAGATCCGCTTTGAGGATCAGCAGAAAAATCACGAGTATTATACCGAAGCGCTCAATGTATGCAAACAGTTTTCGAAATTGCGGTGGCAGAAAGACGCCGATGATTTTGCTGCCGTCAAGGGGCGGTATGGGAATCATGTTAAAGACCGCAAGGATGGCGTTGATGATGACGCTGTAGCCTAAAAGCAGGAGCAGCTCCACGAGGGGAAACGCCCACAGGGAATCGGCGGTAATATTCCGGCCCATGGCAAACAGGATCCGGAAGGCGATGCCTGAGATGGCCAGAAGGCAAAGGTTGGCACAGATGCCGGCGGCCGAGACCACCACCGTTCCTTTTTTCCAGTTTGTCAGCCGTGCGAAATTCACCGGCACCGGCTTGGCATATCCGATAATGAAGGGGGCACCTGATATTGCCAGCAGCAGCGGCAGCAATACCGATCCGAAGGGGTCAAGATGCCGGATGGGGTTAAGGGTAATGCGGCCGGCGCGTGCGGCGGTGTCGTCGCCCATCCTGTATGCGGCTAACCCATGGGCCGCTTCATGGGCGCTCACCGCCAGGAGAAGGGGAGCAACCATAACAATTATTTTATTAATATCAATCATTTGAAACATAATCTCTCGCGAAGGTCAGCTCATCCTGATGGGTTTTGACAATGCCGTCCAGCCGGGCGCGGCGCACGGCATTCAGAATCCGGCTGTACACCGGGCCTTCTGAAATGCCCATGGCCTTCAAATCCCGTCCTTTTATCAAGGGTTCCATGCCCTTGAGGTGAACGATATAATGGGATATGCGTCGTTTGATGTCATTGTCCCCGGCCACGGCCATGATGTAAAGGATAAGTTCGATTTTGAATTCAGAAAGCCGGTCGAACAGGCGGCTGTTTTCAGGGGACCGGTCTCGCTTCAGCCAGTGCAGTGCGTCATCGGCATCCAGACGTTCCTTGATGAAAAGATGCTGATGACGGCGGTTGAGTTCAAAACGGTTGCAGATTTCTTCTGTTTTTTCCTGGTCACACCCCTTGAGAAGTACCAGAAAGTAAACCATCCAGCGGTCGCAGGTGTCTTCAAGAAACAACAGCTCATACCAGGCCACCACCTCCCGGGCCGCGTCAAGGATATTCAGAACGTTTTTATCGACCTTGATGGCCGGATGGATGGCGGCCATCAGGTTGTAGTCGGAAAGCAGATGGATAGCGGGAACGGGGTTGTCTTCTTCCAGTATCTGACGCAGTTCCCCGAAAACACGCCGTCCGCTCAGACGTTTGAAAAAGTCCATTTTTACGGCATTTTCGATGAGACCGGACGTCATTTTTCCGATGGTGAACTCAAACCGCTGGGCAAACCGGATGGCGCGGAATATTCGCGTGGGGTCTTCCACAAAGCTGAGACTGTGAAGTACACGGATGGTTTTTTCCTTGATGTCCCGCTGGGCCGAAAAAAAATCGATCAGCGTGCCGAACCGGTCAGGATGAAGGCTGATGGCCAGCGTATTGATGGTAAAGTCCCGCCGGAAAAGATCCAGTTTGATGGAGCTCATTTCCACGGTGGGCAGGGCGGCCGGGAATTTATAATATTCCATCCGGGCAGAGGCCACGTCGATTTTTGATTCATCGGGGAGGGTCACCACGGCGGTACCGAATTTTTTATAATAATGCACGCGGGCGTCCATGAGGGCGGCAAATTGCTGGGCAAAGGCGATACCGTCCCCTTCAATCACCAGGTCTACGTCTTCCGTGGGCCGGTAAAGGAACATGTCCCGGACGAAACCGCCTACCACATAGGCGTTGAACCCGAGGCCCGAGGCGATTTCCCCGGCGTTTTTGAGAATGTCCAGCATGCCGTCGTAAAGGCGTTCCTGCATGAATCGTCTCACGCTCTTGGTCTTCGGGTGAACGGATCCGTCCAGTGCTTCGGCCTGATGTTTTTTATCGGTTTCATGCTGATAGACCAGTATGTTGAGCAGGTCAGTACGGGTGATGACTCCTTTGGCCGAACCGTTTTCGTTTTCCACCACGGGCAGCATGCGCTGGTTGTTTTCGATGATTTTTTTCTGAATTTCCGGAAGTTCCTCGTCCGGTGTGGCCAGGGAAACATTGGTGGTCATATAGTCGCCCGCCGGTGCATCGCCCAGCTCGTGGTAGAGGGCTTTTTCGATGACCTGGCGGGTGATGAAGCCTAGTACCCTGCCGTGGCCTTCGGGTTTTTCAGTGATAAGGAGGCTGTTGATGTTGTACCGGGTCAGCAGCTCGCCTACCTTCCGGCAGGGATCGGTTTTTGTGGCCGTTATGGGCGGCGATGACATTATGTCCCGGGCCCGGGTCCGGGTCTGCACCTGCTGCTGAAGAATGGTCAGCAGTTCCTGTTCGGTCTGGGCCAGGGTCATTTCCTTGATGCCGGCCGAGGCGGCATAGGCGTGACCGCCGCCGCCAAAGGGTTTCAGTGCTTGGCCGGCATTGACTTCGGGAATCCGTGACCGGCCGACGATGTATATTTTGTTGTTCATCTGGGCCACGGCAAACAGGGCGTTCAGATTGTTCATTTTTTGCATCTTGTGGACCAGAAAAGCGAAATCCGGGACATAGGTCTCCGTGGAGATGGTGGTGACCACGACCTCCGTTCCCTTGATTTTGTGGGAATGGGCATTCTTGATCATATTGTTCAGAATGTCCACCTGTTCGGGGGTCATTTCCCGGGAGATGATGTTGGCCACGGTGGTCAGGTTGGCGCCCATAGAAAGCAGATAACCGGCGGCCTCAAAGTCCCTGGGTGTGGTGGAGGTAAAGGTAAAACCGCCGGTGTCTTCATAAATGCCCAGGCACATCACCGTAGCTTCGTTGGCGGAAATGTCGATGGCCTTTTCCCTGAGAATGCCGGTCAGAATGGAAACCGTGGCGCCGGTCGACTCCACCACCCGTACGCTTACGCGGTTGTCCCCCGTAAAATCGCCTTCCGACGGGGGGTGATGGTCGTAAATATGAATATCAAGGTTTTCATATCCGGGCCTTTCAATCAGTTCCGCCAGTTTGCCGATGCGGGCTTTCTGGCTGGTATCCACCATAACCAGACGCTTCACCGTGGCGGGATCGATGTCCCGGATGTGAGTCATGTTAAACAGATAGGCCATGGAGCTGATAAAAAAATTTCTAAGGTTTTTTTCATTGGAGCCGGGCAAAACCACAATGGCGCCGGGATAAAGTTTCTGTGCCGCCAGAACAGACGCAATGGCATCGAAGTCCGCGTTCATATGCGTAGTAACGATGGTTTGTTCCTGTGTTTTCGTGGTGTTATCCGATCGCGTCAAGGGCCGGTCCTGTTGTTGGTCTCGTCTTATTGTCTGGGCATTGCCTGGATTGTTTGTCCGTTGTTTGTAACATAAAAACAGGTATTTTACACTATATAATATATTGAATTTTTTTGTCGGCTATAGTATCATACATTACCACTAGCCAATGGCCGCTGAGGGCGACCGCCAACGCTCCGGTTGTGGCGGTGCCGCGCGGCAAATCAGCAGCAGGCGTTCTATTTCAGCAGCAGGCGTTCTATTCATGAAGGAGGAGGATCTATGCCGGTCTATCTTTGGGAAGGCAAAAAGCGGGATGGTTCCACGCAGAAAGGTGAAATGGAGGCGTCCGGCGAAGAACAGGTGCGCAAAAACCTGGAACGCCAGAAAATCACCCCCCTCAAAATCAAGAAAAAGCCCAAAGACCTATTTGAAAATGTGGAGTTTTTTCAGCCCAAGGTCAAGGAGCAGGATATCATTGTCTTTGCGAGGCAGTTCTCCACCATGATTGATGCGGGGCTGCCCATTGTTCAGTGCCTGGATATCCTTGCCTCCCAGGAAGAAAATCCCACCTTCAGAAAGATATTGAAGTCCATCAAGGAATCCGTGGAGGGCGGCCAGACACTGGCCGACGCCATGAAGCAGTACCCCAAGCAGTTTGACAGCCTGTTTGTCAACATGATTGCGGCAGGTGAAGCCGGGGGTATTCTGGATACGATTTTGAAACGATTGTCCACCTATATGGAAAAAGCGGCCCAGATCAGGAGTCAGGTCAAGGGGGCCATGATGTATCCCGCCATTACCCTTACCATTGCCATAATTGTGGTGATTGTTATTCTTGTATTTGTGATTCCGGTGTTCAAAGGTATGTTTGCCGATTTCGGGCAGGCCCTGCCGTTGCCCACACAGATCGTTGTTTCGATGAGCAATATGGTGAAATCAAAAATTCATTATATCATAGGGACGATTATATTGTTTGCTATTGCTTATACCCGTTTTTACAAAACAGAAAAAGGGCGGCTGATAATGGACAACCTTTTTCTTCGCATTCCCATTGTCGGAATTTTGATCCGGAAGGTTGCGGTTGCCAGGTTCACCCGGACCATGGGGACGATGCTGGCCAGTGGCGTGTCCATCCTTGATGCTCTGGATATCGTGGCAAAGACCGCCGGCAACAAGATCGTGGAAAATGCTATTTATAAAGTTCGTGCAGGCATTTCCGAAGGACGGACCATGGCGGATCCACTTTCGGAAAGCGGGGTGTTTCCCTCCATGGTCTGCCAGATGATCTCGGTTGGGGAGTCCACCGGCGCCCTTGACGCCATGCTGGAAAAGATCGCCGACTTTTATGAAGAAGAGGTGGATACGGCTGTGGAATCCCTGACTTCGGCCATCGAACCACTGATGATGGTGGTAATGGGCGGTCTCATCGGCGGGCTGGTCGTCGCCATGTATTTGCCCGTCTTTAAGATGGCCGGCGCCATTTCCGGGTAACTATCCATTTTTTTGGGAACAATTCGAGCCGTTCGACTGTTTAGCGGTGAAAAGAATAATAGTTTGTTCTACATGGAAATAATTGTGTGATGGAGGCGTTTGAAAAACGGCTGAAATGGCTGATGGCCCTTCGGGCTGTTTTCGCTCTTTTTCTGTTCGGCTCCACGATTTTTTTTCAGTTCAGGCATGTTTCCCATACCTCCCTCTCCCTGCTGTTGCTTTACGGGATTTCCGGCGTTATTTTCGCCCTTTCCGTGGCATATGCCATCCTGATGTCCATTATCCGGCGCAAAGTTGCGTTTGCCTATTTTCAGATAATTGCCGATACCCTGATCGTGACGGCCATCATCTATGTGACGGGCTGTTATGCCAGCGTTTTTTCCTTTCTGTATCTGATCGTGATCATGGGGGCATGTTTTTTTCTGCGCCGCAAAGGGGGAATGATCGTGGCCGCCCTCTGCAGTATTCAGTACGGCATCATGCTCGATCTGGAATACTACGGTCTTCTGACCCCCCTTGATGTTGCCGGTATCTTTGCAGTGTCCTACCTCGGGGGCCCCCAGGTGTTGTACAAAATGGTGATCACCATAATCGCCTGTTTCGGGGTGGCGTTTCTCACCAGCCTGCTGGTGGAGCAGGAACAGAAGGCCAGGCAGGAGCTGGGAGTCATGCGCCGGCATGTCCACCGGGTGGAACACATGGCCGCCATCGGGGAAATGGCCGCCGGCCTGGCCCATGAGATCAAGAATCCCCTGGCCGCCCTCACCGGCGCCATTCAGATGCTGAATACTTCAAGTTCCTCTACAACGGATGACGATCGGCTTATGCGCATCATTCAGCGGGAAGCCGGCCGTTTGAATTCCCTGGTGACCAATTTTCTGCTGTTTGCCAGGCCCCAGAAAGGAAGGGTAAAAAAAATCGCCCTGGATGCCGTGGTGTCCGAAACTCTGGAATTGTTTGAAAAGGGACTGCAGGAGCGGGGAAACATCAACTGCGAAGCCGAAGTACCGGAAAACATCTGGGTGGAGATGGATCCGGAATACCTCAGCCAGATTCTCTGGAATCTTTTGCTGAATGCCGCCGATGCCATTCAGGAAACCGAGGATGGGCAGGGAACCATCAATGTCAAGATTTTTACCGCCGGTAACAGGACCGTAAAGGTGGAGATCAGGGACGACGGCTGCGGCATGCCGCGGGAAAAAGCGGACGCCGTTTTCGATCCTTTTTTTACGACAAAACCCCGGGGGACCGGTCTCGGTCTTTCCGTTGTACACCGGCTTGTGGAGTCCTATGGCGGCCGGATTGATTTTGAAAGCACCCCGGGCGCAGGCACCCGGTTCATCCTGACATTACAGCAGTCCCCGCCCTGATCCTCATAGCTTTTCTTCCTCCCGGTCTTTAATAAGGCTTGACTCCATCCATAATGTCTAGTAAATCTTAAAAGTTTACCGGTAATCAGCTTAGCGAGAATCAGCTGGGCAAGGGGCAAGGCAGGATTGGCAGATGGAAAAAAAAGAAAAAACCATAATTGAGAAAAAAAGAGAAAAAATCAATGCGTTAAAGGCAGACGGTATTGATCTGTTCCCCCCCGCCGCAACGGCATCCCACACGGTGGCAGAGGTGCAGGATGCTATCGGGCAGGGGGAGATCACCGAATCCGGCTCGCCGCTATTTTCGCTGGCTGGCCGGGTTATGGCATTGAATTCATTCGGTAAATCGGCATTTATCAGATTCCGGGATCGCACGGGAACCCTTCAGGCCTATTTGCAGAAAAACCGGTTGGGGGAAGATATATACAGCCTGTTCAAACAGATGGATGTGGGGGATTTCGTATGGCTGAAAGGGGGCATGTTTCAGACCAGAACAGGCGAATGGACTCTGCTGGCCGATGAATTGCGGCTTCTGTGCAAGGCCACGCGGCCGCTGCCTGAAAAGTTCCATGGGTTGAAAGACCCTGAAAAGCGTTACCGCCAGCGGTATCTGGACCTGATCATGAACCCCGGCACCCGTGATATATTTATGAAACGTAGCAGTATCATTCAGTCAGTGCGGGGATTCCTGCTTGAACAGGGGTTTCTGGAGGTGGAGACTCCAATGATGCAGCCGATTCCCGGCGGTGCAGAGGCAAAACCCTTTGTGACGCATCATAATGCGCTGGGAATGGATTTGTTCCTCCGTATCGCCCCGGAACTTTATTTAAAACGACTGGTGGTGGGCGGCTTTGAACGGGTGTTTGAGATAAACCGGAATTTCCGGAACGAAGGCATCTCAACCCGCCACAACCCCGAGTTTACCATGCTGGAGTTTTACCAGGCATATGCGGATTACCGGGCTCTGATGACCATGACCGAGGCGCTGTTCGGACGTGTGGTGTCCACTGTCTGCGGCACTATGGCAGTTGAATATCAAGGCCATACTATTGATTTTTCACAACCGTGGCGTCGGATGACTCTGGCCGCCGCCATGCATGAGATTGCCGGAATTGACGCGGATACCCTGACAAATAAGGAGGCGCTGCTGGCGGTGGCGGCGGAAAAGGGCGTGAAGATAACGAAGATGGACAACCGGGGCAAGATCATTACCAGGCTTTTTGATGCTCTTGTGGAACCGGCGCTTATCGCGCCGACCTTTATCACGGGGTATCCGGTGGAAGTTTCGCCCCTTTCCAGAACCAGTGCGGAGAACCCGGAAATCGTGGACCGGTTCGAGCTGTTTATCGCCGGCAATGAAATCGCCAACGGCTTTTCCGAGTTAAATGATCCGGAAGAGCAGCGGACCCGGTTTCAGCGACAGGTTGATGCCCGGAACGCTGGGGACGAGGAAGCCCACTACATGGATGAGGATTATGTGGAAGCCCTGGAATACGGCATGCCGCCCACTGCCGGCGAAGGCATCGGCATTGACCGGCTGGTGATGCTGCTCACCGATGCGGCGTCTATCCGGGAAGTCATCCTGTTTCCCCATATGCGTCCGGAAGGGGGGAAGTAGCACCGGCCGGGGTTTATACCGCAGTTTTGAATGACGATAACGACGTTTGGGAAATCCTTCAATCATGTTTTATGAATATTTTATAGGCCTCCGACATCTCATGGCCCCGAAGCGCAATGCGTTTGTGTCTTTCATAACGATACTATCCGTAGCGGGGGTCATCATCGGGGTGATGGCACTGATTATCGTGATTGCCGTCATGACGGGATTTGAGGCGGATATCAAAAAGCGGATACTGTCGGTGGAATCCCATATCGTTTTGTCCCGGCACGGCGGTGAAATCCTCGATTATCAGAAGGTTATTGACAAGCTGGACGAGTTACCCGGCGTGGAAAGCACGCTCCCCTTCATTATGACCCAGGTTATGTTTCGATCATCCCACGGTATAACAGGGGGGATTTTAAAAGGCGTGCCGCCAGGCAAGGCGGAAGCCATCATGCCGATTTTTGATAATATTTCCCCTCTGCCTGAAAAATTGCAGCAGAGCAGAAGAAATGAGAATAATGTGGTGGTGCCGCCCGGTATTGTTCTGGGAGAGGAACTGGCGGCCCGGCTGGGGGTGGCAAGGGGGGATATGATTTATCTGGTACTTTCCATGGGGGCCTTGTCGCCCATGGGACATATGCCCGCGGTTAAACGATTTGAGGTGACCGGTGTCTTTGAAGCCGGCATGCATGAATATGACAGCGCATTTTCGTATATTCATATTCAAGAAGCCCAGAAAATGCTGCGCATGAAGGACGCGGTGGGCAGTATCGAGATCCGGGTGGATAATCTTTATGATGCCCGGAACATGGCACAGACAATCGTTTCCGACCTGGGATACCCGTTTTATGCAAAAGACTGGATGTCCATGAACCGGAATCTTTTTTCGGCGCTAAAACTTGAAAAAACCGTGATGTTTATTATCCTTACCCTTATTATTCTGGTGGCCGCGTTTAATATCGCCAGCTCCCTGATTATGATCGTTATGAACAAAAAGAAGGAGATCGGTATCCTGAAGGCCATGGGGGCAACCCGGAAAAGCATTAAACGGATTTTTGTGATCGAGGGCATGGTCGTCGGCGGGGTGGGCACCCTGCTTGGCGGAATCCTGGGAATTGTTTCGTGCCTTCTGCTCAAACGCTACGAATTTATCGATCTTCCGGACGATGTTTATTATATCACCACACTGCCGGTAAAGATTGAATTGCTGGATGTTTCCCTGATCGCCCTGGCCGCGCTGGGTATCTGCTATCTGGCGGCGTTGTATCCCGCGGCGCAGGCCGCAAAAATTGACCCGGTGGAGGCGATTCGATATGGATAATCCGCAGACGGCGATACAGGCGGATACCGCTGCCGGGGGGGCGGAGAACCCCGGACCGATGATTGTCGGCGAGAATGTTGTCAAAAGGTTTGAGAGCAATGAAACCTGTATCGAGGTATTGACCGGTGTTTCTTTTGAGGTATACCGGGGCGAGACCATTGCCGTGGTTGGAGCGTCCGGCATCGGAAAATCTACTTTTCTGCAGATTGTTGGCGCGCTTGACCCCCCTGATCGTGGCCATCTTTATATGGAAGGCGGCAATGTTTATGCCATGGAAGAGGCCGCGCTGGCCAGGCTGCGCAACGAGTATGTGGGCTTTGTGTTCCAGTTCCATCATCTTCTGCCGGAGTTTGACGCTCTGGAAAATACCATGATGCCCGTTTTGATAAGGTCCAATGACAGGAAGTCAGCCCGGAAGAAGGCGGAGGCCATGCTGGTGCGGGTGGGGCTGGAGAACAGGATTCACCACCGGCCGGCGGAGCTTTCCGGCGGCGAACAGCAACGCGTGGCCATCGCCAGAGCCCTGGTGCTGAAACCTTCCCTCTTAATTGCCGACGAGCCAACCGGTAACCTGGATGAAAAGACAAGTGACCGGATTCATGAACTGCTGGCCTCGCTGAACCGGGAACTGGACATGACCTTGATTGTAGGAACCCACAACATGCGGCTTGCATCTCTTATGGCACGAAAACTGACCATACGGGACGGACAAATCGTGGAGTTGTCGCAGGCAGGAGAGTAAGTGATTGCAGCGATTCGTATCGATACGTCAAAAGCAGATTGCTGGTTTGAGAGTTTGGGCCCGTCGAATAACGGGGGGGCCTTTTATGGCGCTGGTTATGGCGCTCGTTCTGATTGTCGGCACGGCGATTTGTGCGTCGGCGAAAACCGAGGCCGGGATACGTGTTCTCCTGTTCCCGTTTACCACATGGTCGGCTTCAGAAAAGGGGAATCAACTGGGCAATGAGATAGCCGGCATTCTAAGCGGAAGGCTCGAGGCTCAGGGAATAAACGTCCTGAAGCCGCCATCCGCAAAAGAACCGCCCGGCACCCCGGCGGCAAAGCGGCGAGTGGCCGTCGCAGAAAATGCGGATTATGCGGTGTGGGGAAGTCTTACCGTACTCGGCGACGGGTTCAGCCTGGATGTCTCTCTTGCCAGGGTGGGATCGGACGCGCCGGCCCGCGTTTTTTTTGTCGATGGCGAATCGTCGGAGAAACTGGCCCCTGCCGTCAATTCGGTTTCCACGGATATTGCCGCCGCCCTTCTCGGCCGGGAGAAAATCGTGGATATCCGCATCAAGGGTAATGACCGCATTGAGGCGGATGCCGTCAAGCGGGTTCTCGATATTGGCGTGGGCGATGTTTATGCTCCACGACAGTTGTCCGGCAATATTAAAAATATATATGATATGGGATATTTTGAGGACATTCGGGTGTCCGCCAGTGATACACCGGAAGGCAAGGCGGTTACCTTTCATGTCACGGAACGTCCCACCGTCCGGAATGTGCGCATCAAGAAGAATACCATGACCCTGTCGGAGGAAAAAATCAAGGACGCGCTCTCCATCGAACGGGGGGCGATCGTGAATAGTGTGACGATCAGGGAGAACATCAAAGCCATAGAGGAGATGTACAAAAAAAAGAATTATCAGAATGTGGTGGTTGCGTATGATATCCTTGAGCGTGAGAACAATCAGGCCGATATCGAATTTACGATCCAGCGGGGCGAAAAGTTCATGATCCGTGAGATTGTGTTCGAAGGAAACGAGGCCTATCCCGATAAAGAACTGATGAAAATAATTGAAACCTCGGAAAAGGGGTTTTTTTCCTGGCTCACTTCCTCCGGTGACCTTCAGACCGATGTCTTGCAGCAGGATGTGGGCAGACTGGCGGCCCATTATCATAACAACGGGTATATTGACGCCAGGATCGCTGACCCGGTCACCGAATACAAGGACGAGTGGATTTACATTACGTTTAAAATCGAGGAGGGGAACCGGTTCAAAGTCGGGACCGTGGACATACAGGGGGACATCCTGGCCAGCGAAGAAGCACTGAAACAGCAACTCAAAATCCCCGGCGAGGATTATTTCAACCGCTCTCTGGTCCGCCGGGACATGATGACCCTGAATGATTATTATTCGGACCGGGGATATTTTTATGCCGATATTATTCCTCAGATCGACAGAAACACCGACAATCACACTGTTGACATCACCTATCAGATCAAAAAGGGCAATCTGGTTTATTTTGACAGAATTATTATTGCCGGTAATACCAAAACCCGGGACAAGGTGATCCGCCGGCAGCTGGATGTTTACGAACAGGAGCTGTACAGCGGCAAACGTCTGAAAAAAGGCATATCCAGGCTTTATCGGCTCAATTATTTTGAAACGGTGAAGGTGGATACCATTGAGGGCGCGTCCCGGGAGAATGTGGACCTGAAAATCGAGGTGGAAGAAAAGGCCACGGGCATGTTTTCATTCGGCGGCGGCTACAGCAGCGTGCAGGATTTTTTCTTTACCACGTCAGTATCCCAGCAAAATCTCTTCGGCCGGGGCCAGACTCTGAAGCTCAAGGCTGAAATCGGCGGCTCCTCCACCCAGTATCAGCTCAGTTTTACCGAACCCTGGCTTTTTGATATCCCGCTGTCGGCGGGTTTTGATCTGTATGACTGGGAGTCGGATTATGATACCTATGATAGGCACACCCGCGGCGGAGGCTTGCGTTTTGGCTACCCCGTGTTTGAAAACACCCGCCTTTATCTTTCCAATACTTATGAAACCAATGAGTTGAAGAATGTCAGCATCTTCGCCCCCTGGTCCATCCAGACTGCAGAAGATGAAAATGTCACCAGCAGCGTTTCAACCTCCTTGGTTTATGACTCCCGGAACCAGACCATCAATCCCACGGAGGGCGCCAGGCATTCCGTTACCATCGAAAATGCCGGCGGAATTTTCGGCGGTGACGTTGCCTTTACCAAGTATACGGCGGAAACCGGATGGTATATACCGTTAATATGGGATTTTGTAGGGTTCCTTCATTCCAGGGGCGGGTATGTCCATGAAAATTCAGACGGCTTTCTGCCTGATTACGAGCGGTTTTATCTGGGCGGCATGAATTCATTGCGGGGATTTGACTGGCGTGATATAGCAATACAGGAAGAAGATGAGGACGGCATGCTGATTGACAAGGGCGGCGACAAGTTTGTCCAGTTCAATGCCGAACTGCATTTTCCGCTGTTTGGTGAGAAATCCGGTCTTGTGGGGCTTCTGTTTTATGACACCGGTAATGTTTATGACGATGACGAGGAGATACGGTTCAGCCGGTTGCGGGAAAGCGCCGGTTTTGGTGTTCGATGGTATTCACCCATGGGGCCCATTCGCCTGGAAAGAGGATATATTCTGGATCCCAGGGAGGAAGAGGATTCCGGCGGACAGTGGGAGTTCACCATGGGAACCGCGTTCTGATGGTTCGCAGACCGGTTGTTTCCGGCCCCGGCGGAATTTGAAAAGCGATTGCCCTGCTTCAGAGAGGTGGCAATTTGGGGAAAGCCCCGGTATGGATTTTTCAGCGGTGGAATGCCGCCAAAAAGTGAGTAAGTGAATAAGTGAGGATGACAAGCGAAGGAGGGTGTTCAATATGAGATCGATAATAATGAAATTTGCCGTGCTTGCTTTTATGGTCACGGGCATGGCGGTATCGCAGGCCCATGCGGCAGATGTTGCGAAAATCGGGGTGGTGGACCTGCAGCGCTTCATACTGGAGTCGGATATCGGCAAGGCCGCTCAGGCCAGAATTGACAAAGAGACCAGTGAGATGGAAGCCGACCTGGAAAAAAAGGGCGGGCAGCTGGAAACGCTCAAGAAGAAGCTGGAACGGGATGTAATGGTCATGAGCGAGAACAAGAAAGAGCAGCAGGAGCGGGAATACCGGATTCAGATGAATGACTTCAAGACGCTTCAGCGCAAGTATTCGGATAAGCTGCGTCAGCTGGAGCAGCGGCTAGTCATGGAAATTCAGGAAAAGGCGCTGGCACTTGCTGAAAATATGGGCAAAAAAGGGGGCTATCTCCTCCTGCTGGAAAAAACCGCGACCATTTATTATCCTCAGGCCATTGATGTGACCGATAAACTTATTGAGATGGCGAACAAGCAGAACCTTTCCCTGGACGGCAAGGGCGGTGATGCAGCCGCATCCGATTCCCAGGAGTGATGGATTTGCAATGGCCTTTACGCTTCGTGAGATAGCCGAAAAGACCGGCGGGACAGCCGAAGGGGATCTGGACAAAGAAATAACCGGCGCTGCGCCGTTTGACCTGGCCGGCGCCTGGGAAATCACCCTGGCCACCGGAAGAAGCTATCTTGACCGGCTAGATCAGACCGCTGCCGGCGCGGTGATCGTTCCGGAGGGGGTGGATTGCGGAACGCGGAACCGGATTGTGGCGAAAAACCCACAGGCGGTTTTCGCCAGGGCGTTGATCCTTTTCCATGCCAGTGAAACCCCGCAGCCGGCATTTTCCGGTATCAGCCCCCATGCCCGAATCGGCCGGCATTTTGTGTGCGGCGAGACCGCGGCCATTGCGCCGCATGTCACCATCGGCGAGAATGTCGTTCTTGGCAGCCGGGTAGTTCTGCACCCCGGAGTGGTGATCGGCAATAATGTCCGCATCGGTGATGGTGTTGTGCTTTGTGCCAATGTCTCCGTATTATGGGGTTGCCGCATCGGCAACCGGGTGATGGTGCATGCGGGTTCCGTCATCGGCAGCGACGGGTTCGGGTTCGCCCCGGACGAAGATGTGTACATCAAATTACCCCACACCGGTATTGTCCGGATTGATGATGATGTGGAGATAGGCGCCGGCAACACCATCGATCGGGCCACGTTTACCGAGACCCGGATTAAAAGCGGGGTCAAGACCGACAACCTGGTCCACATCGCTCATAACGTTACAGTTGGGGAAAATACCGTTATCGTGGCGCAGACCGGTATTTCGGGCAGCGTCACCATCGGCCGGCACGTCACCCTGGCAGGGCAGGCCGGTGTTTCCGGCCATCTTGAAATCGGCGACAACGCAACGGTGGGACCGCAGGCCGGAATCGTCAAACCGGTAAAGGCCGGCGACGTCATTTCCGGAACGCCGGGAATGCCGCACAAGCTGTGGCTCAAGGCGCAGAACATCGTGGCGAAACTGCCGGACCTGAAGCGACGCATATCCGCATTGGAAAAGCGGATGCGCGAAATGGAAAAAAGGGAGCGGTAGATCAATGTCATGAAAGAGAAAATGGATATGGGAACAATTGACATCAGGAAAATCATTGAAGTGTTGCCCCAGCGCTATCCGTTTGTAATGATCGACAGGGTGCTTGAGCTGGTGCCCAATGAGCGCATCACGGCCATAAAAAATGTCTCTTCCTGCGAGCCCTGGTTTGCCGGCCATTTTCCGGAAAACCCGATCATGCCGGGAGTGTTGCTCGTGGAAGCCATGTGCCAGGCGGGCGGGGTGCTGGTGAATCTTTCAGGAGATGACATCGCTACCAGTGAGGCGCGTTACCTGACGGGGCTTGACAAGGTGCGGTTCAGGAAACGGATTGTGCCCGGGGATACCGTTGTTATTACCGCCAGGATTGTGAAGAAGAAACTAAACATGATAAAAATCGAGGCCGTCGCCGAAGTGGCGGGCAAGCGGGCGGCAGAGGCCCAGATAATGGCCAGTATGGGAGGTTCGCGTGATACATCCGACAGCGATCGTTGAACCCGGGGCGGAAATCGGCCCCAATGTTGACATCGGTCCTTTTTCTTATATCGGCAATGCGGTGACCATCGGCGAAAACACCGTCATTGGACCGCATGTGGTGATTCAGCCTTATACCACGATCGGTCCCAATTGCCGGATCTTTCAGTTTGCCTCCATCGGTGAAGTGCCCCAGTCGCTGAAGTTCCATGGCGAGGAAACCCGCGTGAACATTGGGGCAGACTGTGTCATTCGTGAATTTGTCACCATTCATCGAGGGACGGCAATTGATGCCGGCATAACGGAAATCGGTGACGGGTGTTTTCTCATGGCCTATACCCATATCGCCCACGACTGCCGAATCGGCAATCAGGTGATTTTTTCCAATAACGCCACCCTGGCCGGTCATATTTCCGTCGGTGATTATGCCACCATCGGCGGGCTGGTGGCCATCCACCAGTTCGTGAATATCGGCAGTTATGCCTTCATCGGCGGCAAGTCAGCGGTTGTCAAGGACATACCCCCTTACGTCATCGCCGCGGGCGACCGGGCAAGGTTGTACGGGTTGAACAGCGTAGGGCTGAAGCGACATGACTTCAATCCGGAAGCCATTTCCGCTTTGAAAAAGGCCTACCGGATAATTTTCCGCATCGGGCTTACGCTGAACGAGGCCATCGAGCGGGCCCATGCGGAAGTGGATCAGACGCCGGAGGTTGAAATTTTTCTGGACTTCATCATG
This sequence comes from Thermodesulfobacteriota bacterium, assembly GCA_034189225.1. GTDB lineage: Bacteria > Desulfobacterota > Desulfobacteria > Desulfobacterales > Desulfosudaceae > JAXHTY01. The sequence continues at coordinate 25,016 of JAXHVL010000054.1, read as the reverse complement.
GCCTCCCATCGCGGCATTACACGGTAGGTGAGGTATGAGTTGTTAGGTAAGAGTTGTGAGGGGTGAAATGAAAATCGGATTGATCGCAGGCAGCGGTGATTTTCCATTGATGTTTGCCCGCCGGGCAGCAGAAAACGGACACGAAGTGGTTGCAGTCGCCTATGAAAATGCGGCAGATCCGGCTCTGGAAGCCCATGTGCGTGATGTCCAATGGTTGAATCTGGGGGAGGTGGAACGATTGCTTGCCTATTTCAACGACCACGGGGTGCGGGAAACGGTGATGATGGGCGGGGTGATGAAAACCGTTCAGCTGGCGGACATAAAAGCGGACGAAACAGCGCTTTCCGTTATTGCCGGCATGGCGGATACCCATGACGATGCCCTGCTGCGCCGGTTTGCCGACCTGCTGGAAACCAGGGGAATAACGGTTCGGGCATCCACGTTTTTACTGCCCGAGGTGCTGGCTGTCCCGGGATGCTGGACCAAACGGCGGCCCACACCGGCCGAAGAACGCGATATATCGCTGGGATGGCGGATTGCCAAGGCCATTGGCGGGCTTGATGTGGGGCAGTGCGTGGTGGTGGAGTCGGGCACGGTGCTGGCCGTGGAAGCCATTGAGGGAACGGATGCAACCATCCGGCGCGGTGGTGCGTTGGGCGGCGGTAATGCCGCAGTGGTCAAGGTTTGCAAACCGCAGCAGGATATGCGGTTTGATGTTCCGGCGGCGGGCCTCGATACCATCGAAGCAATGCGGGCTGCCAAAGTGACGGTTCTCGCCGTTGAAGCCGGCAAGACCGTTGTGTTTAATCGTTCTGAAATGGTAGCCGCCGCCGATAAGAACAATATATGTATTGTTGCGTTAGAGGAAAAATAATGGACCTGCTTCGCGTTGGGGTTATTGGTACCGGTTATCTGGGAAAATTTCATGCCGAAAAATATGCCGCCATGCCGGAAGTGGAACTGGTTGGGGTTGCGGATGTGGACCGGCAGGTGGCCGAAACGGTCGCTGCCAGGCTCAACACCAGGGCGTGTAGCGATTATCGGCAATTGATAAACAAGGTGGATGCGGTGAGCATTGTTGTCCCCACGGAAGCACATTTCTCGGTGGCCATGGATTTTCTTGAAACCGGCACGGATGTGCTGGTGGAAAAGCCCATGACCGCAACGGTGGCCGAAGCTGACCGGCTTATCGCCTTTGCCGACGCCAATAACCGGATTGTACAGGTGGGGCATCTGGAACGGTATAACCCGGCCGTAGCCCCCCTCAAGGATATTGTGCGTCGCCCCGCTTTTATCGAATCCCATCGCCTGAGTCTGTACAAGGAACGCGGTACGGATATCAGCGTGGTAATGGATCTCATGATTCATGATATTGATATTATATTGAATTTCGTTCGTTCGGAGGTTCGGGAAATCCGGGCGGCCGGTATCTCCGTGGTTTCCGATCATGTGGACATCGCCAATGCGCGGCTGGAATTTGAAAGCGGATGTGTGGCCAATGTGACGGCAAGCCGCATCTCCAACCGGAACGAACGCAAGCTGCGCCTGTTTCAGAAGGATACCTACATATCGGTGGATTTCGCCGACAGCGACATCACCATTGTGGAAAAAAACGGCTGCAAAGCCGGGCAGAACGGTGCGGTCATCCCGGGTATGACCACCAAGAAGCTTTCTTTCATGAAGTGGGATGCCCTGGAACAGGAGCTCAAGGCATTTGTGAAAAGTGTCCGCCGTCGTGAAACGCCGGAGGTCTCCGGCCATGTAGGGCGCGAGGCGTTGCGGGTAGCCCTGAGTGTCATGGACCAGATTCGGGAAACCGGCCGGCATTTTAATATGAATGCCCCGGGTTGAAACAGGCTATGGATTTGGCAAAACTGTCTTTGGCAACCAAAAGTGTGATGATCGTCGCCGGAGAGGCGTCCGGTGATCTCCATGGCGCGAACCTGATTCGTCGTTGTCGTGAACGGGGCGACAATGTGTTTTTTTTCGGTATCGGCGGGGCCAACATGCGCAATGCGGGGGCAAAGATAATCGTGGATGCCGGGAATCTTTCCGTCGTGGGCATTACAGAAATTCTGGTTCGTCTACCTTCGATTTTAAGCGGTATGGGCGCCGCAAAACGGGCGCTCGCGTCCGGCGTGCCCGATCTCTTGATCCTGATTGATTTTCCCGATTTCAATCTCAGGCTGGCGGCAGCGGCCAGAAAGCACGGGGTCCCCGTTTTTTATTATATTACCCCCCAGGTATGGGCATGGCGGAAAGGACGGATCCGCAAGATAAAGAAACGGGTGGACCATGCCGCCGTCATTCTGCCCTTTGAAGCGGATTTTTTTCGGCAGCACGGGGTGCCGGTAACCTTTGTGGGGCATCCCCTGCTGGATGCGGGATATGAAAAGCTTCCCGCGCCCGCGGTTAAAGAACATGAGTGCGTGGTAGGGCTGCTGCCCGGTTCCCGGCAAAAGGAAATCATGCGGCATCTGCCGGTCATGCTTTCGGCGGCAGCGGAGATGGCGGAACAAAAGCCGGGGATCCGGTTTCTTGTTTCAAGCGCCGCCAGCGTTGCGCCGGAAATCGTCCGAACGATTACCGCGACATATCAAGATCGGGTGACCGTTGAGATCATTGCCGGCAGCGTGGTCAATGTGTTCCGGAAAAGTACGCTGGTGGTGGCGGTGTCCGGTACCGTTGCCGTGGAGGCGGCCCTTTACATGACACCCATGATCGTCATTTACCGGGTTTCGTGGCTCAGTTACTGGCTGGCACGGATGCTTGTGGACATTGATCATATCAGCCTGGTTAATCTTGTGGCGGAACGCCGGGTGATTCCGGAATTAATTCAGTCCGATGTCACGGCCGGCAATATCGCGGCCACCGCCCTGGGGATGATCAATGATGAAGGCCGGATGGCGGCTGTTAAGGCGGCCCTTGGCGAGGTGCGGCAGCGATTGGGCGGTCCCGGCGCCTCGGATCGGGCCGCTGCCATTGCCGCCAGGATGTTGAGGGGTGAGGAGTAAATTGTGAGTTGTGAGTGTTGAGTGTTGAGTTGTGAGGAGTGGGTCTTCTTCTTTGTCATACCTCAAAACCCATACCTCACCACTGTTTTCTGATTTGGAGCGTAATTTTCGATAAATATGGCACTGATTAAAATACAAGACAGGTACAAAAACCTGATCGGATATATCAAGGGCAATCGGTTCCGGCTCTATGCGGCGGTGGTCTGCATGCTGCTGACGTCGGCCACCACCGCGGCCCTGGCCTATCTGATAAAACCGGCCATTGACAAGATTTTCATTACAAAGAATATCGAGATGCTGCGGCTGATCCCGATGGCGGTCATTTTCGTCTCCCTTTTTCGCGGGATGGGGATGTACGGCCAGGAATTTTTCATGGGACGGGTTGCCGAGGGCATTATCAAGAATTTCCGTGATAATCTTTATGCCAAGATTTCAGACCTGCCGCTGTCGTTCTTTTATAAAGAGCGGACCGGTGTCCTGATGTCCCGCATTACCAACGACGTCAATCTCATCAAAATGGTGGTATCCAATGCGGTGACCTCCATGGTCAGGGATTTCTGTACCGTGCTTTTTTTGCTGGGGCTGATTTTTTACCAGATATGGGAACTTGCCCTGGTGGCATTTCTGATTCTTCCCCTGGCCTTTTATCCGGTGGTTGCCATCGGCCGGAAGGTCCGGAAGGTATCCACCGGCTGCCAGGAATCGGTGGCCGATATGAACTCTTTCCTGCATGAAACCTTTTCTGGCAACAAGATCGTCAAGGCCTTCGGCATGGAGGCCTATGAAAAAGCCCGGTTTCGGGAAAAATCCCGGAGCCTGTTTTCCATTGAAATGAAAAACATCATGGTGCGGGCGCTGTCGTCACCCATAATGGAGTTTTTCGCCGGCCTGGGCATTGCCTTTGTCATATGGGTGGGCGGGTCCCGGGTGATCAGCGGCGTTTATACGACGGGTACGTTTTTGTCGTTTCTGGCGGCCGTGATGCTGATGTACGATCCCGTGAAAAAGTTGTCCAACCTCAATGCATTGCTGCAGCAGGGCATGGCCGCGGTGGACCGGGTGTATGATGTGCTGGAAACGGAGGCGGAAATCGAGGAAAAACCTGATGCCATCACCATTGAGCGGCAGGCGCACCGCGTGGCGTTTGAAGATGTTTCTTTTTCCTATGACGGCAATGAACAGGTGCTGTCGCATATCGATCTCGACGTGGCCCCGGGTGAGGTAATCGCGCTGGTGGGCATGAGCGGCGGCGGTAAAACGACCCTGGTGAACCTTATCCCTCGCTTTTATGATGTGACCGCCGGCCGGATTCTCATCGACGGGGTTGATATCCGGGACGTTACCATCAAGTCGCTTCGGGAGCAGATCGCCATTGTTACACAGGAACCCATTCTATTCAATGATACGGTGCGCAACAATATTGCCTATGGCAATCCCGACGCTCCGGAAGCGGCCGTCATGGCGGCGGCAAAATCCGCTTATGCCTATGATTTTGTGACGAATTTTCATAGCGGATTCGATACTTATATCGGCGAACTGGGGTCCAGGCTTTCCGGCGGGCAGAAGCAGCGAATCTGTATCGCCCGTGCCCTGCTCAAAAACGCGCCCATCCTTATTCTGGATGAAGCCACATCGGCCCTGGACAGCGAAGCCGAGGCCATCGTGCAGAAGGCCCTGGCCAACCTGATGAAAGGCCGGACCACCTTTGTTATTGCCCATCGGTTATCCACGGTGAGCCACGCGGATCGGATTCTCGTCATCTCAGACGGTCATATCGTGGAACAGGGCCACCATGAGGAACTTTTTGCAAAAAAAGGGGATTATTATCGGTTGTGCCAGATGCAGCTGAAAAATGGGGAGTGACCCGAATTTTTGATGGAAGTTTATCGAACCATTATTATGTTTAGCATGTCGACAGATTGTATAGAACAGCAAACAGTGTAAAGAAAATGGTTGACAGCGCAAAAGTGGTTTGATAGAAGTCAAACCAACAGGTAAAGCCCCGGATGGTTCATATTTTTTCCTGAAGCATGTAAAAGTGGTGTCGTCTTATACAAAAGAAGTGGTACGTTGCCGACTGTGAAGTATAGCGTTGCCTTGATTCATTATGGATGTTTATCCGGGCAGGTTGAAGTTGAAATAAGACATTGACGTAGCAGAGGGGGTCATCCCGTTCTCTGGATGAAAGAGGGGTGCACGTGTCTGAGTCAAGTCAAGGCGCCAGGGCGGCGAGTGATATTGCTGTGATCGGAATGGCGGGGTTTTTCCCCCATGCCCCGGATAAAGAGGTATACTGGGGGAATATCATCAAGGGACTTGTCGCCATTGGTGAAGTTCCCGCCCAACGATGGGACTGGCGGCAATATTACGACGCCGATCAGCGACAACCGGACAAAATCAATTCCAAATGGGGGGCGTATCTCCCCGATATCACTTTTGATCCGCTTTATTTCGGTATCCCTCCCAAATCATTGCCATTTATTGAAACATCACAGTTATTGCTGCTGGAAAGCACCCGGCTGGCCCTGGCCGACGCCGGTTATCTGGACCGTCCCTTTGACCGGAACCGGACATCGGTTTTTATCGGCACCGGCGCCGGCGAGGGTGATCTGGGGCAGCAATACAGTTTCCGTTCCCAGCTTCCCCGCTATTTCGGCAGCAGTGCGGAAAACATTCTCGAAGGTCTGAACGGTACCGTGCCGGAATGGCGGGAGGACGCTTTTACCGGTATTATCATGAATATCGCGGCCGGCCGGATTGCCGACCGGTTCAACCTCGGAGGGACCAACTGCACCATTGATGCGGCCTGCGCCTCGGCCCTGGCCGCGCTTCGGTCCGGTATTCTCGAGCTGCGGGCCGGGGAATGCGATCTGGTCATTGCGGGCGGTGCCGACACTCTGATGAGCCCCTATGCCTATACCTGCTTCTCGAAGGTGGGAGCCCTGTCCGGCACAGGCAAAAGCATTCCATTTGACGATAAGGCAGACGGCATAGTGCTGGGGGAATGCGTGGCCACGGTCATTTTAAAACGTCTGGCCGAAGCCGAGCACGACGGGGATACCATTTATGCGGTTGTCAAGGGGATCGGTTCTTCCAGTGACGGGCGCGGCAAGGGGCTTACCGTCCCCAAACCCGAAGGCCAGGTGGCGGCGATCAGCCGGGCCTATGAAAACGCGGGTATCGATCCGGCCACGGTCGGGCTGATAGAAGCTCATGGCACCAGCACCCGGGCCGGCGATAAGGCCGAGGCCGAGGCTTTGAAAACCTTTTTTTCGCAAACCGGCATGCCCGCCATGTCCTGCGCCGTAGGGTCTGTCAAGTCGATGATCGGTCACACCAAATGCGCCGCCGGAATTGCCTCCCTGATCAAAGCGGTGCTGGCGTTGCACCACAAAACGCTTCCGCCCACCGCCGGTGTTGAAACCCCCCTGCCAAACCTGGATGGGGAAGACAACCCCCTTTATATCAGCACCCGCAGTCGTCCCTGGATTTCGGGGGGTGATTATCCGCGTCGTGCCGGTGTGAGTGCCTTTGGTTTCGGCGGCACCAATTTTCATGTCGTGCTGGAGGAATACGGCGGTTTAACGGAAACGGTTCCGGAGCATTTTTCATTTACGGACTGGGATACCGAGCTTCTGGTATTTCAAGCCGATACAACGGAGGCACTGTCGGGGCGGCTTCGCCCCATGATTTACCATCTGTCCCAATCCCCTGTTTTTTCCTTAAAGGACCTGGCCTATACGCTGGCCGTGACCAAGCAGGATTCGGGGAATGTGCGGCTTGCCATTGTTGCCGGATCTCTGAAAGATGCAGCAAGGAAAATGGAAACCGCCATGAATATGATGGCCGGACCGGAATCAGAATACCGGGATACGGCGGGCATCTATTTCAGCCGGGTGCCGGCGGTCGATACCGGTAAGGTCGCGTTTGTTTATCCCGGCCAGGGCTCCCAGTATACAGGCATGTTCAATGACCTCAGTCTGGCCTTTCCCTTTGTCCGAAGGGTGTTTGATCGATTTGACCATCACCTGCACGATGTGTTTCCGGCCGGCTTGAGCCGGTTCGTTTTTCCGCCTGTTGCTTTTCGGTCGGAAGAGAAGAAGGCCGGTGAAAAAGCCCTCACCCGCACGAATGTGGCCCAGGCGGCAATGGGGGCGGTAGATACGGCCATGAACGAACTGCTCACCCGGCTGGGGGCGGCCCCCGATATGTTGGCCGGTCACAGTTATGGCGAGTATCCCGCCCTTTTTGCGGCCGGTGTTCTTGAGGAGGAGGCCTTGGCCAGGATTTCTGAAGCGCGCGGCCGCTTTATCCTGGCTTCCGCAACGCCGGAGCCGGGTACCATGGCCGCTGTCAAGGCGCCGGAAGCGAATGTGGCCCCGGTACTTGCGGACATGGACGAGGTATGGATCGCTAATCTGAATTCACCGGTTCAGACGGTCATTAGCGGCACCGCGGAAGGGGTGAAGGCCGCTATGGAACAGCTCAGTGAAAAGGGGATCGCATCAAAACAGATTCCCGTGTCCTGCGCATTTCACAGCCCCATTGTGGACGGCGCCCGGGACAGGCTTCAGGGGCTGCTGGGGGAATTCCCCTTTGTATCGCCGTGTATCCCTGTCTATTCCAATACCATTGCCGATTGTTTTCCGGCAAGTGGCGATACAATCAAAGAACTGCTGGTTCAGCAGTTGATCAGCCCCGTGCGTTTTGTTGAAGAAATCGAGGCCATGTACGCCCAGGGCGTGCGGACCTTTGTAGAGGTGGGGGCCGGAACGGTTCTGACAAATCTCATCGGTACAATCCTTAAGGACAAACCGCACCACGCCGTTGCCACGGATAAAAGGAACGTGGCAGGGCTTGCCCAGCTTCAGCATGCGCTGGCGGTACTGGTGACAGCAGGTCAAAACCTGAAACTGGAGCGATTGTATCAGGGCCGGGGGTGCCGACGGCTGGATCCGTACCAATTGAATACAGACGAGCGCCGGGAGAAAGCCGGCCCGGCATTTGTGATCGGCGGGGGAACCGTCCGGCGGCTTGATCAGCCGGCACCGGAACTCGTGGTGCCCCGGCCGGTGTGTTTTGCGGATGCGCCATCCGGAAATCCAATGGAGACCGCAACCGTGGATGCACCGGCAGACCAACGGAAAGATAACAACATCAAAGATGATCAGTTTTACGGAGAAATCATGGGATCGCCATTCAATCAAAACCAGCCGTCCATGAGCATGGATAGAAAGACGGAGAGGCCGGCCGTTGATGATACGGTCATCGCCAGATTTCAGGATTTAATGGGTCAGTTTCTGGATACCCAGAAAGCTGTTATGACGGCCTATCTGAACGGAACGGACGTCGGTGCGCTCCAGGCGGATCCGGCCGCGCAGCAAATGCCGGACATGCAACAGCCCGGAATGACCGGCACGAATGCGGCTACTTCGGTGAAGGATTTTCCCGCTGCATCACCTGGTGCTGCGGCGTCCGAAGCCGGGATGCCCTCTGCCGGGCCAAATGCAGGGCCGAATGCAGGGACAGAACCTCCGCCCGCAGAAGCCGCCGCACCGGCTGTCGATACATCGCAGCCAGCCATCGATATCAAACCCCTGCTGCTGGATATTATCAGCGACTGTACGGGGTATCCCGTGGATATGCTGGAAATGGAACAGGAAATCGAGGCGGATCTGGGCATCGATTCCATCAAGCGCATGCAGGCCATGGAAGAGCTGGAGGCGGCGTTGGAGAAAAACGGGCTCAGGCTGCCGGAAGATCGCCGGGAAGAGCTCGTGGAAAGCCTGACCCTGGCCGATTTGCTGGCGGGGGTTGAGTCCATTGTGACGGGCGCCGATGGTGCGGCAGCAGCGTCTGCACCTGAAAGTTCTGCCGCAGTTTCAGGCCCGCCCGAAAAGACGGTATCATCTGCGGTATCACCAGACACCGCTGCGGATAATTACGGTGCATCCACCCTTGCATCGCCCGGTGTATCAGTTGATGTGGCCGGTATGCTGATGAACGTGGTGAGCGATCTGAGCGGTTATCCCGTGGACATGCTGGAAACGGATCAGGAGATCGACGCGGATCTGGGCATTGATTCCATCAAGCGCATGCAGATACTGGAGCATTTTGAAGCCGAACTGGAAACCCTTCATATGAAATTGCCGGACGGAGATCGGGAACAACTGGCCGAGAGCGTTACCCTGGGCGATATAATCGATATCCTGACGACCATGATCGCAGGGCAGAATACCAGCCCAGAGGGAGAGGTGTCTGCATCCGGGGATGGTTCGGCTGACACGGGTGATACAGCAGATAAAGATAAAGGCGCTGGTGTCCCCGCTCCGGACGTGGTGGCAAAAACACGAGACGTCATCAACGGCCGTCTCTATGCCATTGTGGAAACCCATACCGGGTATCCTGCCGAAATGCTGGAGCCGGATTTGAAGCTGGCAACGGACCTGCAGCTTGATGCCGCCATTATGGAAATGGTAGCGGCCGATGTGGTCGACGGCCTTGAACGCGCCATTCCGGAATTCCGGATGGCTGCAGAAAAACTGTGGCCGGTATCGCCGGTCATGCTCGGCGATCTGACAGCGTGGCTGATGGACGCCCTGGCATCCATTGCCGGGGGACTGGAAGCGGCGTCGGCCGCGCTTGACCAGGGGCGTTCCGTCGAATCGGGGGCTGCTGCCGAAACGGCACCGCCCGGTATGAATGCTGTTCGACGCTTTACAATTGTTGCCAATCCCCGACCGCTGATTCCATCGGCCGGGGACATATTGCAAGAGACCCCCATACTGGTTACAAAAACGGCGGACGATGCGCTGGCCGAGGCGGTGATCAGTAAACTGCAATCATCGCGAGGACAGGTGGTGGTGCTGGCACACGACCCAACCGCCCATTCTTCGAAAATAAATGCCGGGCCGTCGGTGTATGCCGTGGATTTTACAGATGACGAACAATTGGCGGCAGCAATGGAAACGATACGAAACGCTCACGGGCCGGTGGCCGGTTTGCTGCATCTGACGCCCCTGGCTGCCGGCGAGGGATTTGCCGACATGGATATGGGGACGTGGCAGGGTGAAAATGCCGTGAAGGTGAAGAGCCTGTTCCATATCACGAAAGCCTTGTCTGAAGATCTGGCCGCGGCCGCTCAGGCCGGTGATGGCAGCTTGGTGGCGGCCACTGCCATGGGCGGGACATTCGCCAGTGTGCCGGCGGACGGCGAGCCGGCAGACGGAGAATCGGTGTTTCAACCCACATCCGGCCCTGCATCCGGTGGAGTGGGCGGCTTTTTAAAGGCGCTTGCCGAGGAAATGCCCGGGTTGAATATACGGGTAGTGGACAACGATCCGGCGGATCAGCCGGAAATCATTGCCGCCCAGGTAACCGATGAGCTATTGACCCTGTCGGCGGACATTGAAGTTGGATACCGCAAGGGTACGCGTGTGTCTTTGGATATTAAGGAAACACCACTGCCGGATGAAGGTGATCCGGTATTGGAGATAGATTCCGAAAGTTGCCTGCTGGTGACAGGCGGTGCAAGGGGAATTACCGCCTCAGTTGTCCTAGAGCTGGCCAGACGCTTCCAAGCGACGTTCCTGCTGGTGGGCCGAACCCCCTTTGTGGAAACAGAAGGCACTGAAACCGCCGGTGTAACGGATGAAAAACAGCTAAAGGCCACGTTGGCCGATCAGCTGAAGGCCGAACACGGAAAAATCCGGCCCATTGATCTTGAAAAAACGTATAATCGTCTCATGGGGCAGCGCGAAATTCGCGATACGCTGGAACAATTGCGGGCAAGCGGTGCCGCGGCCTGTTATCTTCAGGGGGATGTGACCGACCCCGATGGGTTTGCCCGGCTTATTGATTCGGTTTACGACCAATACGGCCGGATAGACGGGGTTATTCATGGCGCCGGCCGGATCGAAGACAAGATGGTCAGGGACAAGGATGCCGCGTCTTTTGACCGGGTCTTTGACACCAAGGCGGACAGTCTCTTTATCCTCAGCCATGCCTTGCAGTCTGACAAACTTCGTTTCCTGGCGTTGTTTTCGTCCCTTGCCGGCCGGTTCGGAAACGCCGGCCAGTCAGACTATGGCGCAGCCAATGAGGTATACAACAAGACCGCCCTTTACCTGAACCGGACCTGGCCGGGCCGGGTGGTGTCCTTTATCTGGGGTCCGTGGGAAAGCCAGGGCATGGTTTCGGCAGGGCTTCGGAAAAAGTTCAATCAGAGCGGTTTGACATTGATTCCCCGTCAGGAGGGTGCGCAATATTTTGTGAATGAGCTTTTGCGAGGAAGGGCGAACGATACGGAAGTGGTGTACGGCGGTTGGGACGATCGGAAAAAGGCCATGACAACGGCAAGACGCGCTGCTGTGCTGCCGCTGCTTTCGTTTAATGCCAATTTCTACCCGTGCCGGGACGGCCGCGTGGAACTGGTGCGGCGGGTGGATGCGAGCATCGATCAATATCTGGGGGACCATCAGCTGGATGGCCACCCTGTGATGCCCTTGGCCATGGCGATGGAGATGATGGCCGAAGCCATAGCGTACCGGTATCCGGACTATCATCTGAATGCCTTCAGTGACGTGCATGTACTCAAAGGAATCGTGATCAATAACGGTCCGGCGGATGTTCACATCATCGTCAAACCGGTTGAAAAATCCGATGCGCACGTGGTTCTGGAAATTGAAATAAGGGGCAGCCGCGAGGAAAACCGCGTTTTTTACCGAGCCAATGCTGAATTGAGCCGGGAAAAACAGGCGGGCAACCCGCATCCTGCCATTTCCCTGAGCGACGCGGGGCCGTTTTCGCTATCCGTTGCCGAGGCCTATGATACAAGGCTGTTTCACGGTCCCCTGTGGCAGGGCATTGAGGCGATTGAAAGTGTTGGGAAAAATGGCATCATCGGTAACCTGAAAAGATCCCGGCCGGATGCCTATTTTCAGGAAACCGCTGCTGTAGCCGGGCATGACTGGTTTATTGATCCCCTGATAATCGACAGCGGTCTTCAATTGGTGGTCTTGTGGATGCGGGAGCAGATGGACGCCACACCGCTGCCTTCACACCTGAACCGTTTTGTTTGGTTTGATACGCCGAAGCGTGACGATCTGTTGCGATGCGAAGTCCGGGTACATGTTCCCGAGGAGAGTGGCACCAAATCAGCGGACCTTTTTTTCGTCACCCCGGACGGTATGCTGGCCGGCAGGATGGAAGGACTGGAGATTATCGGCAGTGAGGCACTGAATCGACTGGCAAAAAATTAATAAGGCTTATGGCTTTATGGCTGTAAAATCATATACACATCAACCCGGGCCCGATGAAACCGTTGCTGTTGTCGGCATGGCGTGTACATTTCCAGACGCCCCGGATTTAGCGACGTTCTGGCGCAACATTATACATAAACATGATGCGGTGGGTGATGCGCCCCCGGAGCGATGGGACCCGGACCGGTTTTATGACCCGCACTCCCAAGACGGCACAAAATTGTATGCCAAACGCGGTGGATATCTGGATTCCCCCTTTCAATTCAATCCGGCTGAATTCGGCATCATGCCCAAAGCGGTGGACGGCGGAGAGCCCGATCAGTTTCTGGTTCTGAAAACTGCGGCTGATGCCATGCGCGACGCGGGCATCGAGCCGGGGGGGGCGGCTAATGACCGGACGGCATTTATTCTAGGCCGTGGCAGTTACCTCAGCGCCGGCGCGTTCAATCTGGTGCAGCGAACCTTCATTGTCGATCAGACCGTCCGGCTGGTGGGACAGATGCATCCGGATATGCCGGATGATGCCCTTTCCGACCTCAGGGGCGGACTGATGGCCTCCCTGAAACCTTTTGATGCGGAGACCGCGCCGTCGGTCATGCCCAATATAACCGCCGGCCGGGTGGCCAACCGGCTCGGCCTCATGGGCCCCAACTACACCATTGACGCGGCATGCGCCTCCTCCCTGTATGCCGTTGATGCCGCGATTTCCGGCCTTCTTTCCGGCCGGAGCGATCTGGCGCTGGCCGGCGGGGTTCATATTTTTAACAATATTCCGTTTTTGAATGTTTTCTGCACCCTGGGCGCCATGTCCCACCAGGACCAGATCCGGCCTTTTGATGAAAATGCCGATGGCATGCTGCCCGGCGAAGGAGCGGGCGTCGTGGTGCTGAAGCGCACGTCAGACGCCCGGCGGGACGGCAACCGTATTTATGCTGTCATACGGGGGGTGGGCAGCTCCAGTGACGGCAGGGGCATCAGTGTTGCCGCACCAAAGGTTGAGGGAGAAGTGCTGGCCCTTGAGCGCGCATACCAGGCCGCAGGCGTTTCCCCTGCCACCATCGGTTTGATCGAAGCCCATGGCACCGCCACAACGGTGGGCGATACAGCAGAAATTAAATCTCTTACCACTGTGTTCGGGAAAAAGACAGACATTGCCGCCCGACACTGCGCCCTGGGGTCGGTGAAATCCATGATCGGCCATGCCATGCCTGCCGCCGGGATCGCCAGCCTGATCAAAACCGTGCTTTCGCTTTACCATAAGGTGCTGCCTCCCACGCTTCATTGTGAGCGGCCCAATTCCAAATTTGAGCTTGAAACCACCCCCTTTTATGTGAATACGGAAACCCGGCCCTGGTTTCGTATGGACGGGGAGACGCCCCGCCGTGCGGGGGTCAATGCGTTCGGCTTCGGCGGTGTGAACGCCCATGTGGTGCTTGAGGAATATGAACCCCCGGCTGAGGATCAGGCTGCCTTGCCAGCCGTGAGTGCCACTGGCGCAGATGCATCCTGCGGTCTGGCATGGGATACGATGCTGTTCCTGCTGTCCGATGTGTCCCGGGCCGGTCTTGTTACCGCCTGTAACAACCTGCTTGCGACCCTGGACAACAATCCGTCAATGGATATCGTGGATTTCATGGCACTGTCCCATGGCCTGCTTCGCCGGTATACACCCGACGAACAGCGGTTGGCCGTGATCGCGGATTCGGCGGAAGACCTGGCAAAGAAGCTCGATTATGCCGTCACCCGCCTTCAGGCGCCCAATTGCAAAAAGATCAAGGACATTAAAGGTATTTACTATTTCGGGTCGCCCCTGGGCAAAACCGGTAAAGTGGTCTTCATGTTTCCCGGAGAGGGAGCTGCCTATACCAACATGATGATGGACCTGTGCCTGCAGTTCCCGGCCGTGAGGGATGCATTCGATACCATGAATATGACCATCGCCGGCCGGGAAAAAAAGAGCCGGTATCTGCCCAGTCAGTTTATTTTTCCGGCCACCCTGCTGTCCGAGGCCGAGGCCGGGGCGCTTGAGGACGAGTTCTGGAAGGTGGATAGCGGGCTTCAGGCTATTCTCACGTCAAGCCTGGCCATGCTGGATCTGCTGGACGGATTTGATATAAAACCAGATATGATGGTGGGTCACAGTGCCGGAGAGTACAGTTCCTGGATCGCCGCCGGTATTCTTGACAAGGATGATCTTTACGCCAATCAGGAAAAGATTGCCGCCATTTACGCCGACCACAGGCATGACGTGGATACCGCCATGGTGGCGGTGTCCGCCGGCATCAAAAAGGTAGGCCCGGTCCTGGAAACCATCGAGGGGGAGATTTACATGTCCAATGACAATTGCCCTCATCAGGTGGTGGTGCTCGGCGAAACCGGTGCCATGGAGCGGTTTAAGGCGGCCTTGACCGAAGCACGGCTGATGTACACGGACCTGCCTTCCAGGGAGGTGCATCACACCCCAATGGCTGAACATCAGGCCGAACCGCTGCGAACGGTTTTTTCCGCCCTGAGGGTGTCGGCGGCTGAAATACCGGTTTATTCGCCGTTTACGGCAGCACCCTATCCGGCGATGTCAGATGATATTATCGACCTGATGGTCCGGTACTGGCTCAATCCCCTTCGGTTCCGGCAGACCGTGGATGCCATGTATGCGGACGGGGCAAGGATTTTTATAGAGGTTGGGCCCGGCAACAATCTCTGCGGGTTCGTGGACGATATCCTTCGGGGCAAATCTTTCATGTCGGTGCCCGCAAACACGAGCCGTCGTTCCGGAACGGCGCAACTCTGCCACCTGCTGGGGATGCTGGCGGCCCAGCACGTGAACGTCAATCTGGCCCCGTTACTGACCGCACAGCAGGCGTCTGTTCAGGATGATGCCCTGGATGACGGAGCGGCTGGCAAAATGTCGATGACCGTTCCCATGGACCTTGGGTTACCGGAACTACACCTGGACGAGACAACGCTGGCGGCTTGGCGGGATCGGATTAAGCCGGTTGAAAAAAAGGCACCGGCAGCAGACACTCCCGCGTCAGCATCAACCGATGGCCCCCCGGTCGCCGAGTCGACGGAACGGCATCATCTGGAAATGCATGAACAGCCTTTAAATCAGTCGGAGACCGGTCGTTCCCGGGTGATGAAACAATACATGGATACCATGTCCAAGTTCCTGGGTCTTCAAAAGGAAATGACAATGGCCCTGGCCGCGGGCAATAAACCAAAAGCGCCGGATGGCGGCGGGACCATACCGTCCCGGGGGCCGATGATTGGCCGGGTGACCGTGGCAGATATACCCTCACGGGTTTGTATCGAACGGCATATTGACTTAAGGGGGGACGTGTTTCTGTACGATCATCCCTTTGGCGGGGATGTCTCCCTGGTGGACGACCGGCTGTCGCCGCTCATTGTTACACCCCTTGCCCTGAATGTGGAAATGATGACTGAAGCCGCCGCCCAGTTGTTTGCCGGAAAGGTGGTGACAGGAATAAAGAACGTGAAGGCCAGCCGGTGGGTGGTAGTGGATGAGGACGACGGTGTGCAACTTACGGTGGAGGCCAGGGCAAAAGGTGATAAGACGGCTGAAACGGCATTGTACGACCGTTCGGCAGGCAACACCCCTTCCACCGAAGGGACGGTGATGGTTGATATTGGTTATCCGCCACCTGAAACCGGGGCGCTGGCACCGGCCGCCCTGGCTGACACCGATGCTGTAAACCGGGCAAGGGCCATGTATTCAGAAAAGCTTATGACACATGGCCCGCGTTTTCAGGTTATCACCGCTATCATCCATACAGAACAGAACGAAATGATTGCCGGCCTTCGCACGCCGGACACCTACGGTCTGTTTGCATCCGGCGATAAAGGCTCGTTTTTGATCAATCCCCTGTTGCTGGACGCCTGTGCGCAGATTACCGGTTATTGGGCTCAGCATACACTGAACGAACGGTTTATTACGTTTCCGGCCGGGTTGGGGGAGGCCCGGTTTGTCTCACCACCGCCCGGTGGCGGGGACAGGCTTTGGTGCCGAATGCGCATCCGCGATATCACCGATTATTTTGTGCGGTCCGATTTGACGATTGTACACGGCAACGGCAATATCTGGGCCCGCGTCACCGGCTGGACTCACCGGCGGTTTGAACTGCCTCTGGAATTGTACCGGTTCTGGCGGTATCCATGCCGGGAGGTTATCAGCCGGGTTTCCCGCGATGCCCGGGACGGCAACGGCCTGCAATGCACAGCATCGTACTACGGAAATATTAAGGGGACTGTATGGCAGAAGGCCATTGGGTATCTGTACTTAAACCGGGCTGAACGGCGGCAATACGGGGAAAAGCTCCGCAAGGGGGACGATACCGTGCAGTGGCTGAGTGAGCGGATTGCGGCAAAGGATGCAGTCCGGACTTTTGCGCAAGAGCATCGGGGAATATGGCTTGCCCCGGCGGATATTGCCATTGCCAGGGGAGAAAACGGCTTTCTTGTTCCGAAAAGCAGTTCTGTGCCCGGCATTGAAGATCAAATCCGTCTGTCAGCCACCCACTCACCGGATTCAGTGACGGTAAAAGTTAATTCAATCAAAGCATCCCAACATTATTCAACAACAGCAACAACGGAACAGGAGGTTATGCAGCATGGGTAAACCTGAAAAGATGACCATTTTTAATGACATTCTCGCAACGCTGGAAAAAGTGGGCGAGGACTGGGAATATTCCGACGAGATCACCATGGATACTTACCTTCTGGGAGACCTGGGGCTTGAATCCATCGATGTGGTCGTTCTGGGGGAATTTCTGGAAGAACATTACGATCAGTCCTTTCCATTTACGGAATACTTCACGGAACTGGCCCAGCAGGAGATACAGGACATTCGTGTGTCTGATCTGGTGGATTTTTTAGACAGAAATTTTGATGGACAAAGTGAGGTGTTATGATGGCACATCAACAAGCCACAACCATGGTGATCGGACTTGACGGGGCCACATATTCCATATTGTATCCGCTCATGGAAGCCGGGCATATGCCGTATCTGAGCAGGTTTGTGGCCGAAGGGGCGCGAGCCGAGCTTGCATCGACCATTCCGCCGATTACGCCACCGGCCTGGACCACCATCATGACAGGCCGGAGTCCCTCATCCCATGGCATTCTGGATTTTTTCCGGCCAGAGTCGCCGGGAAGCCGCTTTCTTCGGTTTGTCAGCACCAAGCAGTTGAAGTGTGAAACCGTGTGGTCACTGATGACACGCAACGGACGATCGTCCGTCTGCCTGAATTTTCCAGTGATGTCGCCGCCCATCCCCATCTCCGGTTACAGTATACCGGGATTTGTGACCTGGCGGCATCTTCGCCATTCCTGTCATCCCGGGGACCTGATGGACACGTTGAAGACCATCCCCGGTTTTGACCTCAAGATCATCGCCCACGATTTCGGGCTGGAGGAAAAGGTGGTGGCGGGATGTTCCCGGGAAGAATCCGAAGAATGGATCAAGTACCATACCTACAAGGATGATCAGTGGGTAAAAGTCATGACCTATCTTGCCGGGCAGGACCCGTGCCATCTCAATGCCATGGTGCTCGACAGCATTGACCGCCTGCAGCATGTGTTTTACCGGCTCCTGGATCCTGAATGCTACAAGGATGGCCTGTCTGAGGAAGACCGCCATATCCAGTCTATGCTCCATGCCCATTACCGGGAGCTTGACGCTATGATCGAACGCATGGCCGGGGCTGCCGGACCGGACGGTACGGTATTTATTGTGTCTGATCACGGTTTCGGGCCCAGTGAACATTGTTTTTACCTGAATTCATTATTGGAAAAACGCGGATATCTGACCTGGTCGGACCGGGCGGTTACGGAAACCGAAGGGGGCGGGGATGTATCCATGGATGCGGTCAAGAACCATGGGCATCTGCTGGACTGGGAGCGTACCACGGCATTTGTAAATACCCCCAGCAGTAATGGCATTACCATCAATGTCCGGGGTAAGAACAGCAAGACCGGTATTGCGCCAGAGGACTATGACCGCGTGGTGAACCGGCTCCGTGATGAGCTGCTGGCGGTGAATCACCCCACAACCGGTGAACCGGTGGTGAAACAGATATGGACCCGTGAGGAGGCCTTCGCCGGTACGGATTCGGAAATGGCCCCGGACCTTACCCTTCGGTTGTGGGACAACGGTCTGGTCTCCACCGTTAAATCCGATAAAATTATCAAGGCGCGCAAGGAGTGTATCGGCGTGCATTATCCCATGGGCGTGTTCATGGCCAGAGGGCCGGGGATTAAGGCCGGTGCCCGGCTTGATCCGCTGAATATTCTGGATGTGGCGCCGGCCATGCTTTACAGCCAGGGGCTGCCCATACCGGAAGATTATGAAGGCCGGGTGCCCGAGGAAATGATGACGCCCGAAGCACTGGCCGCCAACCCCGTTGTGATCGGTGACGCCTCCTCTCAGGCTGATCATCTGGGGGATGATGCGCCGGAGATGGATGAAGAAGATATGGAATTGATTATGAAGCGGATGAAGGGACTGGGGTACATTTCGTAACGATTGACGGCTTCGTAAAAAGCGGCTTACTCCGCTTTGCGGTGTTTTTGCAGAAAGTAACGTGGGCTTGGGGCGACTTTTTTACCGTGATTACTTTAAACAACCAATTATTCATTCATACTTTTCTTTGCTCGCCCAAAGAAAAGTATGCAAAAGAAAGGGCGCCCCGCAGCTTGGCCTTCGGCTTCCCTCGCAGGGGCGGTTTTTTCGGCGCTGGCAGAAACTCGCCTGACATTTTGTACAGATACGTTAAACCTCGTCTGCTCAAACAGTCTGCCCGCGTCTTCCGAAAAAACCGCCCCTGCTCGGCTGCGCTGCAAGGGGCGGGGCACGTGTTGCTGTTCAGTTGTTTCGGCAAACTGAAGAACCTGGCAATAAACTGAAAAATTGAATAAAATTGATATGTTTACAATAAGTAAACAGATTGAGTTCCTTGGAAGTCCAATAGCTCCGTTGCGGCGCATCTCTTGTCATGTCAGGTAGATTGTAGGGGCGAACACAGGGTTCGCCCCTACAAATGATTCCTCGAGAATGAATTTGACACGCCGCATATTGAACTTTTTACTTTGCCGTCCAAAAGTGACGTTTTACAAGACCATCAACTTTAATAAAGGAGTGACGCCATGGCGTTTGTGAATGTGAATGGGATCAAACATCATTATCTTCAGCAGGGCGAAGGGCAGGATGTGGTGCTTATCCATGGAATGGGCGGCAACATGTCTTTCTGGTACGCCAATAAAGCGCTGGCGGGCCTGAAGGGCGATTTCCGGGTGACCGTATATGACATGCGAGGGCATGGTTACAGCGGTTTTGCGGAAACCGGCTATACATCCTTTGATCTGGCCATGGATCTGGGCGGGCTTATGGAGGCCATCGGCTTGTCCAATGCCTTTCTGGTGGGGCACAGCCTGGGTGGGCTGGTGGCGCTGCATATGGCGCATCTTTTTCCCGATCTCGTTGCCGGTATGATTCTGGCCGAGGGCAATATACCGGCGTTGCGCCACTTAATCGACCTGGAAAAATGGCCATACCGGAAACAGCGGGAAGACATGCTGCGGGAGATCAATCCCAAGCTGCCCGAGATATTAAACGGTTTTAATATGTACTACCTGGAGTACCGGCTGAAGGAATTGCGAGAAGGCAAGGCCATCAACGACCTGGTTGATTTCGGCATGCGAAAGGGCCTGTCCATTAAGGCCAATCCGATACTGAAACTCCTGGACGAGACCACGATCAAAACCGACATTAAGGCGCTTGCAGGGTTGACCGAGGACTGCATCAAGAAGATCGAGCAGACCACGCTGGCGTTGTACGGCCAGTTTTCGCCGCTGATCCCCATCTGCGATTATCTGCATGAAAACATGCCTGCTTGCCGGCGGGTGGTGGTACCGGAGGCCTGTCACCTGTTCCCGGCCCGGCTGCCCGATCAGTTTGTCCAACATGTAAGACATTTTCTGTTAAGCGTGACCACCGAGGAGGACCAGTTTGAAAACGAATATGCAACCACATGAGCAATCGAAGATCCCGTCGGTGTCCGAATCCATCACCTTGGTTTCCGGCTTGCCGCGTTCCGGAACGAGCATGATGATGCGCATGCTGGCGGCCGGTGGCATGCCCATTGCGACGGACAATATTCGCAAGGCCAATGAGGATAATCCCAACGGGTATTACGAGATTGAGAAGATCAAGCATCTGGATGAAGACGATACATGGCTTTATGATGAAAAAGGTAATGTTATTAAGGCGATTGCCGCGCTTTTGCCCATGCTGCCGAAAGATATTTTTTATTATGTCATCTTCATACAAAGACATATGGCGGAGATCCTCGCATCCCAGAAAAAAATGCTGGAACGCCGGGGAACGGTCGCTGAATCGGATGTACCCGATCACATCATGGCCGCCAAGTATGAATCCTACCTGAAAGCGACCTATAAATGGCTTGAGCGGCAGGATCATTTTCATGTGATGTATGTTCATTTTAACGATATATTGCAGGACCCGTTGACCCATGCGCGGAATGTGAGGGCGTTTCTGGGAAACGGCATTGATGTGGAGAAAATGGCGCAGGTCGTGGATGCGAAGCTTTACCGACAGCGGCGAGCATGAAGCGGCAACCGAATGTAACAGTTATTTTTTGGCAGACCCTTATGTGACGGGTCCGGATTGCAAAAAGAGGAATGACAGTATGCTTGCAGATAAAATGGAATATGCGTCGGGTTCGCCGACACACAGAGGATATTATATTCCTGAACTGGTGGTGGCAGACGGGGAGACCCCAGCAGATGTCATTGAGCACCTCAATGGATGGGTAAAGAAAACGGCAAATGCCGTGGAACATTCCGGATTTATCAAACGGCTTTCTTATGACAGCCAGCAGCGGTTGAATGAGCAAAAAACATCCGGCAGGGTCCGTATTGCAGTGTCCGCTTACACTGAACGAGAGCTTGAAAAGAAACTGGCGGCCATGTATAAAATGATTATGCGGGACCCTGATGCTCCCTTTTCCTTCCCAACGGCAGGATTGTTCTACGGGATCGGGGCCCCCGCCGGTCGAGTGGCATTTCTCTTCCCCGGCCAGGGCGCTCAGTATCTGGGGATGGGCGGTCCGCTGGCCAGGGCGTTTCCGGCTGCCGACCGGGTCTGGAATCGGCTCGGCGACATGAGGTTTGACAGTTCCAGTATAAAAGAGATGGTTTTTCCCGGGGATGTTACTGATGAAGATGCGGCAAAGGCGGCCTTTTTCAGGCTTTCCGGATCGGACTGGACCAATCCCGCGATATCGGTGGTGGGTGAGGCCATTTTCGTTCTTTTTAAAAAAATGGGGTTGGAGCCGGATGCCGTGGCCGGCCACAGTTTCGGGGACATCAGTGCCTATCGGTCGGCTGGCATTTTTTCGGCCGAGGATATGATCAAGGCCACGCGTTACCGCGGCGAACTGGGGGTCGCCTGCCCGCTCGCCACCCAGGGCTGTATTCTCGTAGTGCCGGAAACCGCGGAAAAAACCCTTGCCGTGCTGACGGACAATCAACTTGAAGATGTCTGGGTGGCCAACTACAATACACCGTCTCAGACGGTTCTTTCGGGCGTCAAGGCGGCTGTATATAAGGCCCATGCGGTCTTCAAAGCTGAAGGCATCAACAGTCGGCCCCTTCCTATTTCCGCGGCGCCGCATTGCCCCCTGGCCGTGGATGTTGCGGCCAAGTTTTTCGATTATCTTGGCGGACTTCAATTCAGGCCTGCCCGTTGCGATGTTTATTCGTTTCTCTTCGGCCGGAAAGTGGATAATGATCCAATCCTTTTCCGGAAACTCTTGAGGGCCCATATTGAAAAACCGGTTCGTTTTCAGTCTCAGATCGAACAGATGTATGCGGATGGGATACGCCTGTTTGTCGAAATCGGCCCTTCCGATATGCTCACCAACCTGGTGAGTCAGGTGCTTGATGGAAAACCCCATGTGGCCCTTTGCACGGACCGGAGAAAAGGAGACGCCGTTCTGGCATTTCTTAATGCCGCCGCTGAGTTGTTTAAACAGGGTCTGGTCAGTAATATGCAAGTCCTCTGGGAGGGTTATGGCATGCCCGAGTTGCATGACACCGGGGCACCTGCTGATGCGACGCCGGATGAAAACACGGCCAGGCTTTTAAAAAAGTTGGATATGGAACTTGCGAAGATCGAAAATTCACGAATGGCTGAAGCGATTTGACCCGAATATCTCAGGACAAAATCGTATGAAAGCGCATTTGGTGTTGCCCGATGCGCTTTTATGTGTTCTCAAATAATTTTTCCGGCCAGTGGCGTCGTCCGTGAATTAACTTTACATTTCCGATTCTTCTGTGTAATATCCCATATTCGTATAGTTAGTGTCCGTCCAGAAATTAGATATTTTGGTCGAGTTCAAGGAAGGCGAAAATTTTAACCGGAGGAATACTTTGGATATTTTGAGGATTAAAATTTGAGCCTGACGCAGAAATCGGGCAAAATAGCAATTTATGGATGGGCACTAGTTAACATTATATGGAAGGATAATTGTCGCCGGCTTTGCATCAAGTGGGCCGGGGAATCAGGGGAGGGAACCATGTCGTTGTTCGGTAAACGCCGCGACAAAAAATGACAACACCCTAAAAAAGGAGTCTTGGATGAGACAGTTATCACTATGCATCTTTATGGCTGGGTTGTGCCTGGCAGTGGCCTTGCCCGGTTTCGGCATGGGGGATCATCCTTCGTTTGATAACCATCTGGTGGCGAGGGCGGAAGTGGATGAATGTTTCAACGGCCTCGGCGCCCCGTATGTTCCGGGGCCTGACTGCACTTTCGACCAATCCCCTAAGGCCAACCAGGCATATCTCTGGGGGCTGACCCGGGCGGGGGACAAGCTATGGTTCGGCACAGCCGCCAATATGCCGTGCCTGGTCCGGGCATACAGTGCCTATTCCGCAGATAATGACGGTGGGTTGGTAAGCGATGTCTCCGCGTATAAGAATGACCTGTGGCTATGTGAATATGACCAGGGGCTGTATCCGGAAACGGAGATGATAACATCAATACCGGATGTATTTTCCGATTATCGGCCACCGAAGATCTACACCTATGATATCGAGTCCCGGGTGCTGATGGACATGAGCGGTGCCATCAGCGAGATGGATGACCAGATCCGGCTGGAAAGCACTTTCGGCCTGCGTTCGGCGGTGGCGTTTGACGACATGGTATTTTTAAGCGGGCCGGTTGCCCTGGGGGAAGGCATCAATATGTTCGTATTTGATGCTGTTACCGGGGCGTTTATCCAGTCGGCCACGCTGACGGATTATCAGAATATCCGGAAATGGCTGGTGCTGGACGGGGTTCTGTATGCCGCAGTGGCCGACGAAAATGGCGGCGGCAAGGTGTTGCGGTGGACCGGCAGCAAGACCGCGCCGTTTTCTTTTGTGGAAGTCGGCCGCCTGGATGGCGCTGGCTCGGAAATCGCGGCACATAAAGGTCGTATATTCGTAGGGACATGGCCCAGCAGAGGTGAAAATTCGGCAAACGCCGGCCTCTGGATGAGTCCGGTGGTGCCGGCCGGCGGACTTACTGGAAATGATTATTCTTCCTGGAAAAAAGTCTGGCAGGTCGACGAATACGAGCCTGATACCCTGAATGCCTCTATATACGGTATCGGAGCAATGGCGTCCTATGGTGACTATTTGTACTGGGGCACCATGCATGTACAAGGCAATGCGGCCCTGACGTTTATCAATGAATACAATATGGGTATGGCCAAATACATTCAGACCTATTTCAACTCCTGGCGGGCAACCACTCTGTTCCGCGGGAAAAATTTCGAGTCGGAAAAAGAGGTTGACCTTCTTTACGGCAATCGGTCGCTGCCCGTTTATGTTCACCTGGGGGATTCCCGGGGATACTGGACACGGCGTGACAATAACATGGGAGGAATCGCCGGCAGATACGGCAGATCCGGATTTGGCAACGTTTATAATAACTATACCTGGACCATGGCGAAATATGCCGGCCAGTTGTTCGTGGGCACCATGGACCATTCCTATCTCTGGCTGGACTGGGATAACCTGCAGCGATACAATATAGACGGTGAGAGCATGTCGATTCCGTTTCTGGATATCTCCTGGCTTTACACGCCGAGCCAGGAAGAATACGGGGCGGATTTATGGCGCTTTCCATCTCCCGATTCAGCGGCGGTCCGGGTGAGCCGTGATGGATTGGGGAATTATACCAATTATGGTTTCCGTTCGGTTGCCGTTGACGAAGATACCGGCTTGTATCTGGGGACCGCCAACCCTGCAAGTATTCATACTGACAGAAACGGGAATTTTCAAGGCGGATGGGAATTGATCCGGGTTTATGAACGATAGGCCGTGAGCATACGGACGCGGGCGATCGCTCAGGATCCACTGGCGCGAAGAATGAGCGTCCAGTGCATCCGTTTATTGGGATTTTCTTTCTTCGGAATCGAAATCGCTATCGGGATCGGAATCGACGCTGTAGGCCGCTTGATCCTCTCGAACTTGGTAGCCTCTTCCGCCGAGACGGCTGAGCATCGCGGCCATCCGGTCGAGTTCAGGCTGTCGGCCTTCTCGTAAACCCATGCAACGTAGCCTATCGAAAGGCGATAGACATCCAGTTTCTCGTGTCCAAGCGCCATATCTCTTCGATCCCGATAGCGATCCCGATTTCGATTTGGATTATCCCAAC
>JAXHVL010000053.1:0-13697 GCA_034189225.1 Thermodesulfobacteriota bacterium | reverse complement strand
GCGCGGGCAGAAACTCGTTCACCTGCGGTGCTTTTGTAGGGGCAACCCCCTGTGGTTGCCCATCAGTCGGGCGGCCACAGGGGGCCGCCCCTACAATGTCTGCCCGCGTCTTCCGAAAAAATCGCCCCTGCTCGGCTGCGCTGCAAGGGGCGAGGCACGTGTTGCTGTTCAGTTGTTTCGGCAAACTGAAAGATTTGGCAATAAACTGAAAAATTACATAAAATTGATATGCTTATAATAAATTGGCAGATTAAGTTCCTTGGAAGTCACTTTGGGACGGCAAAGTAAAGTATGTTCGTTCATTTTTTGCGATCTCCGCGTCTTTGCGAGATGTTTTGCTGCCGTTTTAATTGCCGCAGTATTCTCCGTTTTTCCATCATTTCCCGAAGCACCCGGTCGGCCTTGGTCTGCTGGGCGCCGGTGGCCAGGTTGGTCAGGCGCCGAACAAGCCGCCGGGGATGAACCATCCATGAAATAAGGAAAAATTGCAGCAGTCCCAGCCATTTCAGAATCAGCAGGCGGCGGTCGCTCATCCCCGGATTCCAGGAACGGGTGGAAAAAAGGGACGTGGCCGAGGCCATGGCCAGGAGGTAGTCGTCATTGACCTTGATTCGCCTTTTTTCGAGAAGCGTTTTGAAAATGGTTGTGCCGGGCAGGGGGACAAAGGATGAAACGGCGATCTCATGGACCCCCATGACCGCGAGTTTTCGTATCAAATGTAATGTTTTTCGCACATCTGCCGGGGTTTCACCCGGGTATCCCAGAATAAACAGGACGGAAATCCGCATATCCGCTGCCCGCGCGGCGGCCACGGCCTGCAGAAAGCGATCCAGGTGAATATGCTTGTTCATGGCAGCCAGAACCCGGGGGCTGCCGCTTTCCGGTGCATATTGAATCTGGTCGCAACCCGAGGCAACGAGCAGTTTTGCCGTTTCTTCGTCAATGGCGTTAAAGCTGGTTCCCACGGGCATCTGCCAGGTTATCCCGGGTAATTCTTTAATGATCTTTCGGCACAGGTCCTGTGTCCATGACGGGTTGACAAAGGGATTGATATCCGGAAACTGAAAATCACTGACCTGCCTGGCGGCCACATGCCGGGTCATCTCCGCCACAATATTTTCCGGGCTTCGTGCCACCCATTTTATGCCCCACATGCGGGGGGCGCTGCAGAAGGTGCAGTCATGGGGACAGCCCCGGGTGGCCAGCATGGGGATAGTGGTGCCGGATGCCGGGCCTTCGTAAAGGGTATAGGCCGACAGCGGTACCCCCTGCCAGTCCGGAAACGGGAGCCGGTCCAGGTCGGCAATTCGTTGTCGCGGCGGTGTAACGACGACGGAGTTGTCCGGCAGCAAACAGGCAATACCCGGAATGACAGTAAGCTCGATGCCGTGTTCAAGGGCATGGGCCAGATCGGCCATTGTTTCTTCGCCTTCGCCCAGCACGCAGGCCGAAAGCGGTGTTTCTTTCAGGCAAAGGGCATACATGGCCGTTATATGTTCACCGCCGGCAACCACTAACGCCCGGGGAAAATGTCCGGCAATGTCCCGGATCAGCTGCCGGGTTGCGGCCCATGCGTGAGAGAACATGCAGCTTATGCCGAGGATATCCGTATTGTCCGGGATTTTTTCGAGAATCGCCGCATGGGTCAGGCCCTGGAGAATAAAGCCCGGGGCAGAGGCAAACGCATGATACCCGGATATTCCCTCGCCCACCGCGTCGATCAGGGTGACCGTGTGCCCTTGTTCCTGCAAATAAGCGCTGAGGCAAGCAAGCCCGACAGGGGGATGGCTGATGGTGGAATAGTTGCCGGTCGCCATCAGGGACGGCGGGTTGATGAGGGTGATATGCATGTCTGGTATTTACTCAGTCGTTTGTTCCAGCAGCCACAGGGCCTTTTCATTGCCGGGGTTCAGCGACAGCGCCCGGTTCAGATGCCGGCGTGCGCGCGCCGGCTGCCGGCTTTGATGCAGGGCAATGGCCATGCTGGCATGCAGATCCGGCGAGTCCGGGCGGGCCTTCAGCAGGATGGCATACTGCCGGGCCGCCTCCTGGTAGTGCCCCTTCCGCATCAGCAGGCTGGCAAGGTTGTACCGCGCCGTTAAATATCCGGGCTTGATTCTCAGGGCTTCCCGATAATGGCGGATGGCGGCGGCCATGTCGCCCTGGTCGGCCTGAAGCCCGGCAAGGTGGCCATGGGCAATGGCGTGTTCGGGATAAATGGCCAGGGCTTTTTGGTAATAGTCGATGGCCGCCCTGGTTTGGCCGGTATTGGCCAGTGCCTTTGCCATGTTGAAATTGGACTTGAAATGATCGGGCTTGATAGAAAGGGCCGCGGCAAAGGCGTCAATGGCCGTTTTATAATCATTTTGGGTGGCCCGGGCCTGCCCCAGGTAATTATAGGCTTCATAATTGCCATCGGTGACCGCCAGGGCCCGCCGGACAAGGGTGGTGGAATTTTTCCAGTATCCGGCCTGCCGCAAGGTCAGTCCCATAAGGACAATCAGTACGATCCCCGCCGCAGCCCCGAGAATACGGGCCTTATGCGGCAGTTTTTCCGCCAGGTCGCAGGCGCCCCAGGTGATGATGATAAAAAGGCCGATGCCCGGCAGGTACATGTAGTGGTCGGCCATGGCCTGGGTGCCGATCTGGGCGATCCCGGAAAGCGGGAACATCATGCCGATGAACCAGAGCCAGCCGATGATCAGGTACGGCCGGGATCTGGCCAGCAGAAGGGCGGCAATGGTGACCCCCGCCAGAAAGAGCGCCGCCCCGATGATCTGCCAGAGGGGGAAGTGTTGAGGGAAGGGGTAAAATGCCGCCAGTTTGTGCGGAAAAAACGTGTGCAGCACGTATCGGGGATAGGCCACAAGGGCATTCAGAAGCCTGTCCGGTAATGGATAGCGATGAATGATGTCCAGGCCGTGGCAGGACAGGATGCCGGCGCCGGCAATTCCCAGCATCGCGATATAGGGCGCTTTTTCCACCAGAAGATACCCGATGCCGTGCCGATGGGGGCCGTTGCCGGCTACGGACGAATTGTTCTGAAAAAGCCGGATTCGATCAAGCGGCCAGTAATCCAGCAGCAGCAGCAAAAAGGGCAGTGCGGGGAACATGGGCATCGACGCAAGGCAGCAGGCAAACAGCGTGATGGTCAGAATAAACCGGGGCGCCGTGTGGCGGCGGGTATATACCACATAACTGTAAAGCATCAGCAGGCCGAAAAAGGCGCTGAACACCACCCGTATGCCCACCAGCCAGGCAACGGGTTCGGCGTTCAGCGGGTGCAGTGCGAACAGGGCCGCCACAAATGCGCTTTTCCATACCGCGCCGGTCATCCTGTGAAACAGCAGAAACACCAGCAGCGTGTTTAAAACATGGAAGCCGAGACAGACAAGATGGTGAAGCCCGTAGTCCGTGCCGAAAAAAAGGTGTTCCCCGCCGACCAGCATGTGGGTGAGGGGCATCCATATACCGGCCGTGGTGTTGGTGAACACATAAACAAGGTTCTGAGTGGAGATGTAATCGACATTGCTGTCCGGCGCGGCCAGTGCGTTTAACAGGGGATTTTCCGTGATGTAAAAATCATCGGCATTTACGGTGCCGTGTTCGCCGATCTGGTAATAGACGCAGACGGTGGCAAGTATCAGAAACAGGCAGATGAAAATTTTTTTCAAGGGTGCAGAATGCATAAGCCATTAAACGGTAATGTCAATTTTTTTTTAATCCAAAACCTGGTCCTTTGGGCCGGGACTCTTTATCCGCCCGGTGGCGGAACAGCACATCCATGGCAAAGCTCCACCACCGCACCAGCCGCGGCAGTTTGCGCGGCACCTTGATGAAGGTCCTGAGAATGCGTGGGCCATAGAAGCGCAGATAAGCCATTTTCTGGGTGCGGGCCAGGTTGTATCCCGTTGCCTGCTGATAAAAGGGATCCCTGGGCCAGTAATGAAATTCAGCGCTGTCTGTCAGCCCGGGATACATTTGCCGGGCCGTCTCCCCAAGCTCCGTTCCCGGAAACGGTGTCACCGTGAAGAAATGGGCCAGATCCAGTTTTGACCCGCATGCCGCGGCAATGGTCTGTTCGATTTCCGCCGGTGTCTCTCCGGGAAAACCCAGCATGAAAAATCCCTTGGTGATCATGCCGGCATTGCTCGCATGGTTGATGCTTTCAAACGCCTTTTGCAGATCCAAGTTTTTCTTGATTTGCTGCTGCATATGGTCAGAAGCCGTTTCGATGGCAAAGGTCATCATGTAGACCCCGGCTTTTTTCAGCAGCAGAATATCCTCCTTTTCCAGCAGGTCGCTGCGAACCCCGTTGGGGAAGGCGATCTTGATGCGCATGGGGCTTTGAATGATCCGGTTTAAAATATCGTGCATGCGGCGTCGGTGGATGTTGAAGATATCGTCCACGATGTGAAATTCCCTGATGCCGTATGTGTCGTACAGCCACTGGATTTCCGCCACAAAGTGTCCCGGGCTGCGGCGCCTGACGCGTTTGCCGAAAATGTTGTGGCAGTAAGTGCACTGGTAAGGACAGGCGCGGGAACTGATGATGTGGGTGTAGCGTTTTTTCGCCCTCACCCCGTTCATTTCATCGTGGTTTTTCCAGTACTGCGGCAGGTCAAGGATTTCGTAATCCGGAAAGGGCAGACCGTCCAGGTCGTCGATATAGGGGGCCGGCTCCGTGTGCACGAACCCGCCGTCTCCGTCCATGTATGAAATGCCGCAAATCGCTGATACGGGTGTCTGGTTTATGAGGGCCGACATCAGGTTCACAAACACCTGCTCCCCTTCCCGGCGAACCGCAAAATCAATCTCCCGGTGGTGCTCAAGAAGCTCCCTGTCGTTATACGTGGCATGGGGGCCGCCGATCACGATGCTGGCATTAGGGGCCCACTGTTTTAAAAATGCCGCATAGCCGGGAATAAAATGGTTGTCAAAGGCCAGCAGGGAAATGCCGATCAGATCGGGCGTGAACGCGGTCAGTTTCCGGGAAAGGGCCTGCCGGGGATGGCGGGCCAGCCGCAGGTCGATAAAATCGATATTGACGGTATCGCCCAGAACATGTTTGGCATAGGCCGACAGATACATGATCCCCAGCGGCACGTCAATGGCCTGGGGGTGCACCGAGGAATGGGGCTTGATAAAAAGAATGTTAAAACGGGTCATGCTGTGTCGTTTCTGCAAAAAAATTGAAATCCAAACATAATGTTTTATCGCATTCTACCACGAAACCGGCCGTCTTGAAAGCCGGCATCCCTTATTCTGAGGGAGATCAAAGCCGGCCCACTCAGCGTCCTCTGTGAATTTTTATTAAGCCAATAAAACCTGGTCCTCTGGGTCAGGATGCTTTATTCCAAATAACCATGAAGCACATGAAGAGCATGAAGCTGCAAACATGATCAATCCTTTTATCTCTTCATGTCCTTCATGCTCTTCGTGGTGAAAAAAGATCTTTTCAGGGTCCCCAAAGCCGGCCCCTCTGGGGCCGGATGTTTATTCCCTCTGCCCCGGCCTTTTGAACCGCATGACGGCTGCCTTCACAGCCAGCCATACATATCGCAGGTTATAGAAAAAGGTGTTGCGGCTGATGCCTTCTTTCCGCCCCACCCAAACAGTGGGCACCGGTTGAACACGATAGCCATGTGTGATCGGTTTAATGGTGGTTTCGATAAAAATTTCATGCAGGGTGCCTTCCCAGGCGATGGTGTCGGTCACTTCTTTTCTTAATATCTTGAACCCATAGGTCAGGTCCTTTACGGGCGAAGCGAAAAACGGCCTGAAAAGATGCTGAAACAGCCAGTTCAGCAACAGCTTGTGCCGGTCATAGTCGGTAAACCCGCTTCCCGGCTGCCACCGATCAGCCACCGCCACATCGCAGCCGGTTTCCCGGATTTTGCCCACCATCCTGGCCACGGCCTCGGGCTCGGTCTCGAGGTCCGCGGACATGATGGCGATATAATTGCCTTGAGCAAGGCGGAAACCTTCCCGCACCGCCCGGCCCACGCCCGGATTGTCCTGCTGAATATGGGTTTTAACGGCTTCATACCGCCGGGAAAGGGCATGACAGCGGGCAATGCATTGTTCCGAAGATCGCGGCGAAACGATCAGCAGAATTTCACTGATATACCCTTTGTCATCCATCTTTTCATCTCCAAAAAGCCGCTCAATGGTTTCCGTCAGCGCCGCTTCTTCCGAATACACTGTGATAATGATGGATAATTGTATGTCCTGCTGTTGTCGGTTCATGTAATAACGATAACAAGCAATTTAAAAAGCCGTCTTGATTGACACAGGCAAATAATATATATGTTTAAGGAGCATAAGACAACAATGGTGTGAAATCTATGACACAATAATGAGGAGGCCTTCCCATCGCGGCAACCCGTAAACCCGTCCATATCGTTCTGACCACGATTCACATGCCCCGCGTGCTCTACGATTACCTGGACAATATCCGGGCACACGGCCAGCTGGACCAGGTGAAAATATGGATCGTGGGCGACAAAAAAACCCCCTCCCGTGTGAGTGGCATGGCCGAAGACCTGACCCGGAGCGGCCTTGATACGGAGTTTCTTGATGTGGATGCCCAGGAAAGATGGGGCCGCCGGTGCCCGGACTTTTATTCCCGGCTTCCCTTAAACGATGAAACCCGCCGCAATATCGGGTATCTCTGCGCCCTTGAAGCCGGATGCGAAGTTCTGATTTCCATCGATGACGACAATTACCCCGGTCCTCTGGATTTTGTGGGCGCCCACCTGAAAACGGGTACGGCCTGGACCGGTCCACTGGTTGCCGAACCTTCGGGATTTTACAATATCTGTGAGCATCTTGAGCTCTCGGCCCCCCGGCCGGTTTATTCCCGGGGATTCCCCTTTATGCTGCGGGATCTGAAAAACACCGGTCGGCAAACCCCTCCTGTTCCCGACGCCCGCATCGGTGTCAACACCGGCCTCTGGACCGGCGCCCCGGATATCGACGCCGTTACCTGGCTCAACGGCCGGGTGGAAAGCCTTGCCTATACCGGCGCGGAAACCGCTGTTCTGTCTCATAGTACCTGGATGCCCGTAAACGGTCAGAACGTCAGCGTGGCGCGGGACCTGATTGCCGCATGGCTCTGTGTCCCCATGGGCTGGCCGGTGCCCGGCGGCAGAATCCAGCGGTACGGGGATATCTGGGGCGGGTATTTTCTTCAGGCCGTGATGCAGGGGACCGGCTTTCACGCCGCCTTCGGCGCCCCCGTGGTGGACCACCGCCGCAACCCTCACAACTGCATGGACGACATTCGCGTTGAATACTGGGGCATGATGCTCACCGACTGGCTGGTGAACATCCTGAAATCGGACTTCAATCCCGCGGCCGCCGCCGTCACGGACCGGGTCCGGGAGCTGTCGGCCTTTCTTGAGGCCGCGGCCCTCCCCGCAATCCCCTCATGGTGCCCCGAAGACATGACCGCTTTCCTCCGCTGGACCGCCGGCAATCTTTCCGCCTGGGCCGATGCCTGTGATCTGTATTTGTGATCTGCCGGAAGGAAGAAGGGGCGGGGGAGAACGTTTTTTGACAATTTAAGTTTGAGGTCATATAATAATGGCAAAATGATTTCATCTGATAATGTCATGCAGGGGGCCTTATGAAAACCATTACCATCAGGGGCATTGATCCCGACCTGGATCAACGGTTAAAACAGGCGGCATCGCTCAAGAACAAGAGCATCAATCAGCTTGTGCTGGAGTTTCTTCGGAAAGACCTCGGGGTTGAGAAAGAGAAGCAGTATACCCGGATATACCATGATCTAGATGATTTGTTCGGGCGCTGGAGCGAGGCCGAATACAGGGATATTCAGGATAAAATCGATCAGGAACGGGAAATAGATCCGGAACTCTGGAGATGAGAAAAGTATTGATCGATACCAACATTTATTCCCTGGCCATGAGGGGGGACCACTCGGTCACCCGTGTTTTGCAGCAGGTTGACCGGATCGGTGTTTCGGCCATCAGCCTCGGGGAACTGCTGTCCGGTTTCAGGGGCGGCAATGCCGAATCCAGAAACCGGGAAGAACTGAATCAGTTTCTGGATTCCCCGCGGGTTGTCATCTTTCCGGTCGATATGGAGACGGGCGATTTTTACGCGGAAATACGCAATGCCCTGAAAGCCGCCGGCACGCCGATTCCCACCAACGACATCTGGATCGCGGCCACGGCATTTCAAAACGGGTATAAGCTGTTTTCAAATGACCGGCATTTTTCGTATGTATCGGGGCTGGTTTGCATAAAACCCGATGCAGAGGGGCCATGTTGACGCCTTTTTCGTGATCTTCGTGATTTTCGTTGACTGTATCGGTCTGCCCCGGCCGGGTTAAAGGTCCACGAAATACACGAAAGGCAAGAAAAAGGATTGGGGGAACGGAGTCGGACCGGTAGGCACACCCCAGGCCATGACCGATGCCGCCGGCGTGGTGGTATGGCAGGCCCGGTACGATTCCTTCGGCAATGCCGACATTCAGGTGGAAGCCGTTACCAGCAACCTTCGATTCCCGGGCCAGTACTATGACGCAGAAACCGGCCTGCATTACAACTTTAACCGGTATTACGACCCGCGCCTGGGCCGTTATCTGCGCACCGATCCCCTGGGCCTGGACGGCGGGGATGTGAATTTGTATGCCTATTGCATGGGGAACCCGGTGACGGGGATGGATGTGATGGGGTTGGAGATGACCGCCAGAGAAATGCAACAAATGCAACTGGATGCGATAACAGATGAAGAATTAGCAGCGATGACAGGGAATCCAGGCATATACTTTCCTCAGTATGATGCCACGTTTGGGAACCCTTATTATATTGCCCATCCATAAATTGCTATTTTGCCCGATTTTTGCGTCAGGCTCAAATTTTAATCCTCAAAATACGCAAAGTATTCCTCCGGTTAAAATTTTCGCCTTCCTTGAACTCGACCAAAATATCTAATTTCTGGACGGACACTAAGTAAGAACGTAGATTTTGTCCAACAAAATCATTAAAATTGGATATATGTTAGGCAATATCAGGGGACGTGTATGAGCTACATTAAAACCATCGTGGGGGAAGAATGCAGCCGGCTAAGAGCGCTCAGCCGAAAATACAGTGACAAGATCGCGTCATTGCCCCAGGGGACGATTTCGATTAAAAAACGGCGTAACAGGGACTATCTCTATCTTGCCTGCCGCCGGGACGGCAAAGTGAAATTTGATTATATCGGCCCGGCTGAATCGGATAAAGCCCGCCGGGTCATGGAACAGGTGAAGACTAGAAAGGATTATGAAGAAAAATTCCGGCAGGTCAAGGGTGATTTAAAAGAGATCGAAAAGGTAATCCATGGAAGAAAAATATGAGCTTCTCGCGTCCGTCCTTAATGCCGCACCAGCCCCTTTGAGGCCCGGCGGATGAATACGGGGAGGTAGAGGGGCAGGAGGTGGGGCTTGGGGAAATCGCGGATGAGGCGGGCCATGCGGCCGGGTTTGAGGAAGAAGCGGCGGTTGGCTTTTCGCTGGTAGGCAAAGAGCACGTGGTCCGGCACGTCGGAGAGGTTGACGGTGAGGCCGGCGTATTCCATGTCATCAAATGGGATGGCGCTGACCCGTTCGGGGTATTTCTGCTGTGCCATGGTGTGCATGGGGGTGTTGGGGAAGGGCGTGGTGGTGAAGAACGAGATGGTGTGCAGCCGGGACTGGCAGGCCACGTCGATGGTGCGCTGAAGGTCGGTCTCGGTTTCGGTGGGAAACCCCATCATGGCAAACCCGTTGGCAAAAACGCCCAGCGAGACCGCGTAGCGGACGTTTTCCAGAAACCGGTCAATGTTCAGTTTTTTCCCGATGAGCTGCTGAATCCGCGGCGATCCCGATTCAAGTGCAAAGCTGGCAAAGTACATGCCCATGTCCACCAGGGTCTTGAGTTCTTCCTTTGTGAAAATATCCGTTCGGACTCCGTTGGGAAACGCGAGTTTGGTGTGAATATTCCGGGCCTGCATGTGTTCAGAAAGTGCGAAAATCCGCTTTTTGTTCAGGTTGAAGATGTCGTCCAGAAACTCGATGTCATTGACCCCGTAAGTTTTCTGAAGGTATTGCATTTCATCGGCGATGCGCTCGGCCGAGTGATAGCGGAATTTGCTGCCGAAAATCCGGTGGCAGTAGATGCACTTGTACGGGCAGCCACGGCTGGAGAACAGGGAGGCATAACGGCGCCGGGGCAGCGGGGGCATGGACTGAAGCTTCCAGTAGGGCGGCAGGTCGATCAGGTCGTAGGCCGGCGGCGGGAGCGTGTCGATGTCTTTGATAAAAGGAATGCGGCCGGGGTTCTGAACGATCCGGCCGTCCTGGGTCCTTCGGAATATCCCCGGCACGTCGGCCAGGGTGTCGCCTTCAAAACGGGCGCGAAGAATCTGTTCAAGAGCGATTTCCCCTTCGCCGGCAACGGCGGCGTCCGCTTCGGTGTTGGCCATTGCATCGCCTCCCACGGAGGACACGTGCGCCCCGCCCAGCACGATAAGCGTGCCGGGCATGGCCGCTTTTATTCCATGGGTGATTTCCGGCAGGTTGTGGGCCGTGGGGGATGTGGCGCTCAGGCCGACCACATCGGCCTTAAATTCCCGGGCCATTGCCACCACCCGGCTGTTGGGGCAATTAGGCACTTTCTGGTTCAGGAGACGGATGTCGGCGTTGTACCGGGACCGGATATAGGCGGCAAGGGACATGATGCCCATGGGCGGGGTGACAAGGGGGAACTCCACCTGTCGTTTGCCGACGTTTGCCAGAAATAATCGAAAAGGTTTCAAAACATGCAACATCCCGGATAATGAAAGATAACAACGAACTATTATATTACGGGCGCCCTGCTTTTGACAAACAAAAAGATACGGCGGTCGTCAGGCCGAGGAGAATGACGGCAAGCAGGCCAAAAAGCTGAAGATTGGTCAGGGGAACGGATTGCAGCAGAAACGGCCCGCGCCTGGCATCCAGCAGGTGCAGGAGGGGGGATGTCTGCCACCGGAAATAGACGGCGTTGCTGGCGATGATATGAATGCCCTGCACGAGATATTGGGCCTTGAGAATATAATAGAACGAGATGGGTTCGCCCAGGCAGAAGTAAAGCTGTTGACAGGCGGCGAGGAAAAAAAGGCCGGTCGCGGTGAGCCGCTGCCATGGGCGGTCCAGGATGCGGCGGCCCTTTTCGGCAAAATGAAGGCCGATCGGAATCAGCAGAAACGGGACCACGGGCAGAAGCTGGCGCGGCCCAAGGCAGAAGCCCCCGTGCCAGTCGCTGCGGCAGGCGATAAAGACAAGGCGGAACAGCATCATGGCGATCAGCAGAATGGACAGATGGCGGTGTTTTCTGTGCAGGTACGGCCATAAGAGAATGCCGGCGATGATCACCGGGCAGAAAAAAATGATGCCCTTGCCCGGGCTGGCCAGCAGCCCGGCAAGCCCTTCCCAGGGCATAGCAAAGGTCCCGTAAGCGATGTCCTGGCTGGCCCGGCCGGTGGTGAGAACGCTGCCGAATCGGTGATAATTGTAAAAACCAAACAGTACGGCGGGAATGAGAAATCCTGCGGCAAAGGCGAGGGCGGCGTTGACGGGGCCAGCGTTTCGTTTCGGGGCATCGGCCCTGAGGTACGGAAATAAAGCGTAAAGGCCCCAGAATGGTGCAAAAAGCGCCGCTGTGAGATGGGTCGTCAATGCCAGGCCGCTGAGCAATCCGGCGGAAAACACCCGCCGCAAAGCGGGCCGGGTCAGGGTCAGCACGGGATCGTTTTTCACGAGGCAGAAAAATGCCCACAGCACGAAAACCATGGTCAAGGGTTCCTTGAACATGGTGCCGGCATAATGCCACACCGGCGTGGCAAGGGCCAGTACCAGGGCCGTCAGGAAGCCGGCAGCGGACGACAGGGCGGTCTGCCGGACGATCAGGAAAAAAAGAACGATCATCAGGCCGGCGGCCATGGGGGTAAAAAAGGACGCTATAAAGCGAAGGGCGTGTTGTTCCGGATGGTCCGGCGGCATGCCGAATACGTATTGCTTGAGCGATCTGGCACCCACGCAGAAGCTGACGGGGATGGGAAAAGGGGCGCTTTTATACCAGTGCGACCGGTTGGCGGCCAGGCCCGCCTTGATCAGTGGCGCCAGGAGGATGGACTGGGTCGGGGCGAATACCCCATACAGCCTGTTGTCCTTTCCCTTCAGGACGGCAAAGGGTTCCCAGGTGGCCAGCGGGGCGTCTATGGCAAAGCTGCCCTGCCGGGCCAGGGATTCTCCCACTCTGAAGACGATTTCGCCGTCCGGCGTCCGGATGCCGCCGTAGGCCATGGCGATAAAGAGCACCAGGCAGACGGCAAAAAGCGCCGCCGACCTTTTTAAAGGCCAGGGGGTGAGTGGGTCATTGTGCATCGTCTGTTTCAGGAGAGTCGGGAGAGTCAGGAGAGTCAGGGGCGACGGGTTCTGCCTGGCCCTGTTGCTGGCCGGATGGCTGCTTGCTTTGCGTTGATTTTTCGACAATTTCCAGCAGCTCGATGTCCATGATGATCATCTGGTTGGGGCCGATGATGCCGCCGTCCGGGACCGTGCCGATTTTTCCGTGGGCAAGCTCGGACGGCACAAAAAAACGGTATTTCGCGCCTTCGCGCATCAGCCGGAGCGCTTCTTCCCATGCGGGAATGGTGCCTTTCACCTTGACCAGTGCCGGGCCGCCCCTGCCTTGGGTGGTGTCAAAAACGGTACCGTTAAGGAGCCGCCCTTCGAAGTTGATTCTGACATTGTCGGTGATATCGGGCTGTCGGCCGTCTCCCTTTTTGAGGATTTTGTACTGAAGTCCGCTTTCCGTGGTTTTCACGCCCTGCTTTTTCTTATTTTCCGCGAGAAAGGCTTCTTGTTTTTCAAGGTTTTGCTTTGCTACCCGGCTGGTTTCCTTGTTTCGCAGGGACCGTTCTTTGGCCGATACAATGCTTTTGATTTTTACCATCCGCTGAGGGGCCAGGGCGGATTTCCCGGTTTCCATGGCATCATGAATGCCGTCCAGAAAGGCGGTTTTGTCCAGCTCCACCGATTTGAGCTCTTGCAATGTGAGGATTACTTCGTAGCCCATGGTATAGCTGAATTGTTTTTCTACCGTATCCAGTTCGCTTTCGGGGCCGGCAGGGGAGGTGTCTGTGTCCGATGAACAGGCGATAAGGGAAATCATCATCAGCAGAACAACCGACCATCGTCGCATCTTTTTCATCTTGCCACCGTTCCGGGTTTATTGTAAATTGACTGAAACAATCAGGAATATTCTATATTTCAAAATGGTTGTGTTGTAAAGCTATCAGTTTAGCGGGAGGCGGAAGGGCTGTCAAGGGAATTGTCCGGGGAATTGCTCCTGTATTCAGTCTATAAAACCCTGTAAAAAATGCCCTTATAGGTGTAAACCAAAGCCGGCCCCTCTGGGGTCGGATGTTTACTGGTGGGATAATCCAAATCGAAATCGGGATCGCTATCGGGATCGAAGAGATATGGCGCTTGGGCACGAGAAACTGGATGTCTATCGTCTTTCGATAGGCTACGTTGCATGGATTTACGAGAAGGCCGACAGCCTGAACGGAGCCCATCGGCCCGCACGGGATCAATGGCTTCGGGCCAGCCAGTCGATACCGCTGAATATCGCTGAAGGGAACGGCAAGACGGCTGAGGCTGA
>JAXHVL010000052.1:0-6279 GCA_034189225.1 Thermodesulfobacteriota bacterium | reverse complement strand
TCTTCTTTAAAACCTTGTCGGGTAGAAGATACCGACCTGCAAGCCGGTCAGAAGATACCATGAACCGTTTGATTAAACAATGGGGCGCCGCTCCCCTGCCGCGGAGCGGCTTACTTGAACCCAACGCTTGAGGGGACAGGGTGCTACTGAGCAGCTCTCGACAATTTTGGCTTTAACATAAGCTTTAATCATGCTGAGCGTATCGGCATAAAGCCCCGGTTCCTCAGCTTACCGTTAATCACCAAAAAATACTTGAAAGTGCTTGCGGTATGATATATTATCATACTTGGAGGTAATAAAAATGCCAGCACCAAAGATTGCAATTACAATGGATGACAAGACGTTAAAACGGCTCGATCTTCTCGTGAAGTCCAAAGTTTTTCCAAATCGCAGCAATGCGATTCAGCAAGCAGTTACTGAAAAACTGAATCGAATTGACAAAAGCCGTCTTGCCCATGAGTGTGCCAAGCTTGACCCGGAATTCGAACAATCTTTAGCTGAAGAAGGATCCTCAGCGGAGCTGGAAGAATGGCCAGAATATTAAGGGGAGACATCCACTGGGCAGATTTAAATCCAGTTATTGGAAGTGAACAGGGCGGGTTACGCCCTGTTCTTATTTTAAGCCATAATGTGTTTAATGAGAGATCCGGAACGGTCATTGCCGTTGCAATTACCAGCCAGCCGCAAAGAGCTGGCTACCCATTGACCTTGGAGCTTGAAACATCGGGGCTTCCAAAAAAATCTTGGGTAAAGATCAGCCAGATTCGAGTTATTTCCAAAAAGCGAATTGGAAAGAAGATAACAAAAGCATCTGATGAAGAACTGGCTCTCATTACAGATGGTCTAAATGAAATAATCGGTGGTTAACCAGTCACTGTTGCGGACTCGCTTCACTCGCCGCAAAGTTCCAACGTTGGCGTATTCATAAAACAAAAATAACATCGTAATTTCAAAAATATTTAGAAATAAAACGTTTGCCCTAAAGTATTTTTAATGATATGTTTAAAAATACAATAGGAGGTACGATATGGGGAAATTATCAAATATCATTCCGGTGAGTGATTTGAGGCAGGATGCGGCCAAGCTTTTTAAACAATTAAGAAAAAACGACGAGCCGTTAATTATCACCCAAAGAGGGCGGGCAACAGCGGTAATTATCGGTGTCGAAGCCTATGAAAAACTCGAACATGAAAAAAAAATCCTGCGCCTTTTAGCTAAAGGCGACAGAGAGATAGAGGCAGGCGAAGGATATGATCTGGATTCTGTCCTTGCTGAAGCCGACTCCCTTTTGGCCAAGGTCCCCTCGTGATAGTTCAATTCACACCATCTGCCCGGGATCAATTTTTGTCTGCGCTATCTTATATCCGTAAAGATAAGCGATCGGCTGCTGTAAATTTTCGCAATCGAGCTGAAAAAATTCTACGAAGACTCGAAGATTTTCCCGAATCCGGTAGGCTTATACCAGAGTTTCCAGATTTGCCTTACCAGGAGGTTATTGTCTCACCATACCGGTTTTTTTATAAATGCAAAAACGATGTTGTTTGGATTGTTGCAGTTTGGCATGGGGCACAGCTTCCAAAGGAACCAAAACGTTAACGCCAATCGGGATAGGACTCCCCATCACTGAGGAGCCATCCCACACCACCCGGCATACGGATCGCGTACCAGGGCGGTTCGGCTGATTAAGGGGGATCAGTTACCGGGCAGATACAATCCTTTTGCAATAAAATACTTTTCGGGCATGGCGATGGCTACCCACTTGATTTTGCTCATGTGCCAGTATTTCTTGCGGGCATTGCCGCAGAGCATGGCGTCCCGATGAGCAATACCAAGCTTCTCAAGGTTGCGGACCCTGGTTTTCGGGTTCTTCCACTGTTTCCAGATAAGACTGCGCATTCGGCGCATGATCCATATCTTTAGTCCTTTGAGGAAGGATTTGGCTTCCGTGAGACGGAAGTAGTTCCACCATCCCCGGAAGTACAGGTTCAGTTCCCGAATTACCTGCCACAGGCTTTTACCCCGCTTGCGGCTGGTCAGCGCCCGGACTTTGTCCTTGAAGCGCTTCATGCTTTTGGCATGTATGCGTATCTTGGACTGGCCACAACATTTGAAAATATGTGAACCCCAGGAATTTGCGCAGCCATGGCCTGCTGACGGCACTTTTGTCCTGGTTTACCTTGAGCTTGAGCTTCCCGGTCAAGAACCGGGTGATGCTTTGCATTACCCTTTCGGCGGCTTTCCGGCTTTTACAGTAAATCCTGAAGTCGTCGGCATAGCGGACATATCGGTGCCCTCTTTTCTCCACCTCCTTGTCCAGTTCGTCAAGAACGATATTGGACAATAATGGAGACAGCGGGCCGCCTTGCGGCGTTCCTTCTTCCGTGCCCACCGCGACGCCTTCGATCATGACGCCGGATCTCAAATATTGTCGTATGATCTTCAATGCGCGCTTATCCTTGATCCTTGTAGCAAGTCTGCTCATCAGGCGATCATGGTTGACCCGGTCAAAGAATTTGGACAGGTCCATGTCGACGACGTAGGTATATCCTTCCACCATGTGTCTTTTGCCCTGGATGACCGCGTCATGCGAGGATCTGTCGGGCCGGAAGCCATAGCTGACTTCAGAAAAGACGGGTTCCCATATCTGTTCTACGATTTGGGATATGGCTTGCTGGATAAACCGGTCAAGCACCGTGGGTATGCCCAGTAAACGAACCCCGCCGTCCGGCTTGGGGATTTCTTTCCGTCTCACCGGCAGCGGTTTATGGGTGCCGTCCAGCAGGGCTTTCTTGATTTTCGGCCAGTGCCTTTCAAGGTATTTCCCCAGCTGATCGACTCTCATCCCATCAACACCGGGAGCTCCTTTATTGGCACAGACCCGTTTCCAGGCCCGGATAATGTTATTGCGCTCAAGAATCATTTCCATTAACCGGTCACTTTTCACCAGACGTTCGGCAATCTGTGACGCTGCGAATATTTCCAGCTGCTGTGGCTTTATATTCACAAGTACACACCTCCTATTTGTCGTTATCATTTACCCGTCCCCTTCGGTCCGGGCACCGTTCAGGCCTTCACCAGGGTGAGTCCTCCCCGCTTTTTTTTTTGCGGGGCTCGTTTCCGCTGGCTACTATGCCCTCTGCTGACTTCTCCCATGCGGTCAGGGCCGGTTACCCGACCCTCAGCCGTTCTCCGGCACATGGGAGACCTCCCGGGGTAGACACATGTCTTTCGGTACGTGAATGCCGAGTTTACGGACACGCCTTAAGATGGATAGGGGACTTCGTCTTGTGGTGCAGACTCGTCCCGGCGTGTGCGCCTTATACTCGATTCCTGTGCGTCATCCCGTACCTTCGCGGTGCCCGGCCTCAGCCGGGCGGCTTCCTCCCGGAACACCGTCGCCGATGCCCCATTGCCATACCGCTACATCCTTCGCCTCCATCAGGCTGGATCTAAGACTTGCCAAATATTTAATATCCTGCTATATTTAGCTCACTTTTAAGAACATGTGCCGTGCCCGACACACACAATGCCCTGCACGCGGACGGGGATTCCGTTGCGCTCCATCCCCGCCGGTGAGGGCCACGTTGGGCTACAGAAAAACTTATGGCGTATAAAAATATTTTCAGATGGCTAATGATCTTACCTTCCGGTATTCTGGGATGGATTGCCGGGGATTTCGTCACTACGCTATTAATCAATGCTTTTATATTCCTTGGTATTAAATCTGTTTGGCCACTTAGTTATTTTCAAGACCCAGAAGTTGCTGCTTATCACTTTGTATTATTTGGAAGTTATTCTACAGCAGTATTTGCAGCGGGCCTCGTTGCTCCAAAAAATAAAAACCTGATTGCTGGCACACTTTTCGCTTGCTTGTTATTTGCGTATAGAAGTTTCATGACGTTTCAACGGCTTCGCGGCTCAGAATTCACACCTGACTCGCCTACACAATACATAGTCGGTTCAGTCTTCGCTTTTTGCGGGCTTATTTTGGGCATTTGGGTTCTTTATAAGTGGGGAGGAGGCAAAAGAGGTCCGCAAATATCATCATTGCCAGGAACAGAGAACCTTGCTCATAGAATGATCCAAGGCGTAGATATCGTTAAACTCATATTATACAAAGTATTAACAGATGATTATTCAACTAGTTTCGAAGATAAGGAGTTCTGCAAGAACCTCGCAGCTGTATCTGTAAATGAAATATTTGACAATCATGCTGAAGAAATATTACAGACTTTTAATGTAAATAGAGAAATTGTGATCAACGGCATAATAAATTTGGGCAAGCAACATCCAGACCTAAAAAGACCCATTACAGACGCATTACGGGTATTCGTCCAAGCGAATTGGATATTAACGGGCGATTCAAAATATGTCCAAGACCAAAAGGTTTTTTTAAATGCTATGGAGAGAGGAATCTTTATTGAGGGAGGAGAACACCCTGAGCCAGAATCATTTCTAAAAATGGTCAAAGAGTTAGGAATAAAATATCACCTTCATTAAAAACAATGCAAATTAACTCGGACTGGCTTACAGCGGCGTTTTTTGAAAAACTTTGGTTTTACAAACATTATTAACTTTTCAACCGTTTTCGTGAATAGCCGCCAGCCGGTTATTTGCAGCGTTAGAGGGAAAAAATAGATATGGAATTAAATCTAAAAATAAATGATTATTCTATCGCTTTAGATCAAGAATTCAATGAAGCCATATTGAAAAAGTATGCCTTCAAAAAAATTGGATTCTTCGCGCGACGACTCATAAAACCAGCCAAGGATCAGATTGTATGGTGGGCAAAGAATTGTGGAATGAAATATATAAATGAAGAATTTGGGAATTCCATCTATCCTATTCTAAGTACCAAAGCTGGTGTTAACTCAATGTTTGGTACTTCCGCCTATCTATGGTTTACAGAAAATAAATTGATTCGGCTTACTTTTCAAATAATTCAAAATAAAATAGCTGCCGAAATAGAGTTAAAAAAATTTGAGGAAAGGCTTGTTGAATTTCTTGGCAATCCAACTTCATCAGAACATCCTTTTGTTACTTGGGAAACAGAAACTCAGAAATTCACATTAGAATATCCGGCGCGGATGCATGGATATATTCATTTAATGAATAAAAACCTATAACAAGGCCAATGGAGCCGACTGCGATTCTCAGTTTCGGCGTGAGCAAGCTCCCGCCAAAACCTGCGAGTCTCGTGGCTCATCCGGCGCCGTTGGCAGATTGAATCGGAAATAATCATGGATATGAAAATCATTGAACGATACGAAGCGGAAATGCTTCCCCCTCCTTCGGGGCTCAAGATCCCTGAAAAGTTCGGGTATATTCATTTCAAGGCATACAGTTAT
Organism: Thermodesulfobacteriota bacterium; assembly: GCA_034189225.1. Lineage (GTDB taxonomy): Bacteria > Desulfobacterota > Desulfobacteria > Desulfobacterales > Desulfosudaceae > JAXHTY01. The sequence continues at coordinate 931 of JAXHVL010000052.1, read as the reverse complement.
CTGGCAAGAGGACCGGAGGCGTATCGCAAGCAGGATGCCCTTGGTATGCCGCCCGAGGGTACTTCCCCCTCCATCTTTGCCATGATTGAGCAGGGTTGTAAGCAGATTCTGGAATGGAGGGGGATAGCTCAGACAAGACCCCTTGAAGGACTTGGAATCAACGGATTTTATCGCCTTATCGAACTGTTCCATTTCGAGGCAGTCGGGCAAAGCGCCACATTCAACAAAGACGGCACCGTCTTGGACAAGATGAGGATTAAGCATGCGGTTACGGGCGAAGAGATGACGCTGTACAACATGGTCAAAGCAAGATGAAACACGACTTCTGCCAACAATCAGCGGTACCGACCGCCGTGAAGTTTGCTAAAGTTATGAAACATAAACATCTTTCTATTTTATCGATCATTTGCCTGTTTCTTCTTTTAGGCTGCACAGGAAAGGGAGACACCGCTGGTATTGTCATCCCGGAAGTCCAGAGGGTTGAGGATACTGCACCAGGATGGTTTATCAAGGCCATGAACCTCGATTACAGTTCTGGAAAGTATTTGACAGTACTGATGCATGAACATCTATCTGAGTTTGGGAGACGTATTGATAGCTTCAAGGATAAAAATGGCAATTTACATATAATTTGGATATATTACGATTTCAATGGTATTACTGATAAATATAAAAAGAGCTATAAGAAACCTAATCCAGTAAGCTGGTATTGGTTTGGCCCCTCAGGTATTGACATCTCCATAGAAGAGAAACTGGATAAGCGCGGAGAGACTCCTCCGAGTTTCACTTTTCGATATCCACCACCGGGCATACTCCTACATCCCACAATAATTGACCCGGCGATTCCCAGAATAATTGACCCTGCTTACCCCGCCATGTAATTTTAAAACACTTCCCCCGCCTACCCCGCAGTAAAAAAAGCCTTCTTTTT
>JAXHVL010000051.1:0-26567 GCA_034189225.1 Thermodesulfobacteriota bacterium | reverse complement strand
CAGGTGATTTCACTTTCACGGGCCTTGCCATTCATGAAGTCCGGTTCAACAAAATGCCGGTGGTCGGCAACGACTTCTACCCCCTGGATGAACCCCAGCCGGACGAGGTTGTCCCCGACCCGAGCCTTGAAAACACCGAGTTCGCCATAGCCATAAAGGGAATTTTTCACGGCTGGGACGCATCCCTTTACGGCGCTTATTTCTTTAATGACGACAGCTACTATGACCCGCTGGGCTATGAATACACGCTGGTGGATGTCATCCCGCTGCCCGGCGGCGGGGTGCAGCCGATATATGAACAGGATTTTGTGGCGCTGCGCCGCCATGCAAGGCTTTCTATGGTGGGCGGCGCCGCCAATGTCACCAGCGGCAGCTGGCTGTTTAAAACCGAACTGGCCTATACCGACGGTTACAAATACACCAACACCGAGGATGAAAAAGCACAATGGAAATGGCTGGTCGGCCTGGAGTATTTGGGATTGAAAAACACCACGGTTTCCCTGGATCTCCTGCAGACCTGGCTGGACGATTTTGAGCCCAGCATGATGAACCTGCCGGATTTCGCTGTGGAAACACAGTTCGAGACCGCCCTCCGGATATCCAGGACCTTTCTTCACGAACGACTCGAACTGGTTTTTTTCGGCCTCCTAAGGGGAGGGGAAGGCGAAGACGGGGCCTTTGAACGGCTCTCGGCAACCTATGATTTTACCGACCGCTTCACAGCCGGCATCGGCGCCCTCTTCTACCAGGACGGCGACAGCATCACCTACGACAACATCCACGACAACAACCGGGTTTACCTGGATTTGACGTATAGTTTCTAGCCGGCTCCCATCCATAAATGGCCTTTTGCCGTAATCTCTTCATCAAACGGCGGGGTTTCTTACCACGAAGGACACGAAGATAAATGCATCGAATCGATGCCCTGGAGCCCCCCGGAAGCCCATATCCATATAACGATGATGAACGATATACAAAACACAAGACGCCGATCCATCCGGCTGTAAGAATATGATTATTCCCGGGCCGGGGCGTACTTTGTGACCATTTGCACCAAAAGTGGAGAATGTCTGTTCGGGGATATTATCGCTGATGAAATGGTATTGAACGATGCCGGGCGAATGGTCCAGAGAATATGGAATGACCTGCCTTTGCGTTTCACGAATATGGAGCTGGACAAATTCGTTATAATGCCAAATCACATTCACGGCATTATTGTTTTGAATGGTAGGGGCGAACCTTGTGTTCGCCCTGACTCAACACAAACCACTGCGCTGGTTGACTGTCAATCGGGCGAACACAAGGTTCGCCCCTACGGCACACGACCGGACTCGATAGGCCGAATTGTTCAGGCATTTAAATCAGAAGCCACCAATGCCTACATCAACGGCGTCAAACAGCATGCCTGGCCCCGGTTTCCCGGAAAAGTGTGGCAGGGCGATTATTATGATCATATCATCCGGAACCAAAGGCAGCTCGACAAAATACGCAATTATATCATCAACAATCCCAAAAAATGGCAGATGGACCGGGAAAATCCGAGGGTCAGGCAACGGTAATCCTTCTGATTATTGACCTCTGGAAAGTCGTATCCGTTCGCAAAAAACCTTACTCCTCATACGTCTCTCCCCAGAAGAACACCCGGTACTCGCCAATATTGTCCCCGAGCACGTTTTCGGTGTCAAAAACGGTAAAATCGGCCGGAATGCGGACCAGGGGAATGACGAGCCATTCCCAGTAAAAGCCCATGGCATCGCCGGTATCCGGTCGGCCGTCGCCGTCGTCGTCCACCACAGCAAACAGATAAACCGCGTCCATGGAAAAATCGCCATGAGGAAACAGCGCATCGGAAGGGTTGGGATGCACACCATCCTGGGCACGGATGATGTTCAGAAATTCCATGTTGTACCAGTGGTTGATATCCCCCTGCGCTTCACCGGTGTCAAAGCCCACCACATAGTCCAGGTCGATTTCATTGTTGTTCTGCTGAAAGCCGGCACCACCATTTACCCCTTCTTTGGTGATGGCGCCGAATATAAGTTCGTCGCCGGCATAGCAGTTGCCGTTGCAATTGACTCGAAACGACACCGATGCGTTGTGGTCATAGTACCGGCGGTTTAAAACAAACGACCAGTCCGCCTGCCCGGGGTCCACCGTATTATTTCCCTCCTGAAGAGCGATGCCGAACTGAAAGCTGCTCTTGTCCATATAAATACCGAGCAGGTCCACCACCGGGGTCAACACCGGGAAACCGTTGAAGTCCTTGTCCCAGAGCCCCAGTATGGTCACCCGGTCCCCCGGTTCAAGGGCTGTGCCGGACAGATCCATATCAAAGTCAACAGCCCCCGGATCAAGTCGCTGAAAATACCGGATAGCGGACATATCCGGTTCGGACAGACTGTCCTGCTCGTCCGTAACAATAATATAAACCGGCGGGGAATCCGCGTCATAGCCGTCCGGCCGCTCGATGCTGCCGGAAACCCGTATGTCAAATCCGGAGGGCCGGGGGATCGTTGAAGACATGGCAATACCAACATCCGTGGTGCCGGCGGTCATGCCGTCGGTAATGGTAACCGCCGCCGGCATCCCGTCGGCATCCGAATGATACCCGATAATGTCATCCGGACCGGCCGCCCCGTCGTCGTCCGTATCCAGAAACGCCATCACATGCACATTTTCAATGGGCACGTCATAGCCGTACGGCAGGATGGGAAGCGCGTAATCCAGGGGAAAAGAGATATCGGCATACGTTGTATAACCGATCACCCCGTCCGGGTCCAGGTCGGTGAAATCCAGTGAATTGACAGGCTCCGCGTATGCCACAATGGTCAGGTCATGACCGTTTTCGCAGGTCACCGCCCCGCCGTCGCAGGCAACGGTCCCGCCGATCGTTGCATCAAAATCAAACACCTCCCGGTTGATATCGATATCAACCCCGGTATTATCGCCCTCTGCCAGCATCACTGTAAACGACTGAACCCCTTCGGAATAAAACCCAACCGCATCGCCTGTTGTCAGCTCCGGAAAACACCCTCCATAATCCCGGTCCCACAGGGCAAGCACCATCACCTCGTCACCGGGCGAAAACCGGGTTCCTGAAAGGTCCAGCTCATAATTCAGCTCGCCGGCGGGGATCGTATCAAAGTAATCCACCGCTGCAAGGGTGCTGCCGCCGGACAACATGGCGGCCGGATCGCCCACCGCCACCACCACCGGCGCATCAGCGCTGTTCTCTCCCCCGGCCGGCAGGGTAACACTGCCGGACAGGAAGATATCCCACTGGCCGGACCCGGTAACCGCATCCATGAAATAAACGGGAACCTCGGTTTCAGGGGTCATGTTGTCCACAATGGTGACACACCGGGGCATACCATCGGCGCCATCGGCATAACTGCCCAGAATATCGCCCTCATCGATCATCCCGTTGTCGTTGATGTCAACAAACGCCACCACATGAACGTTTTCAACGGGAACGTCATACCCGTATGGCAGAATGGGAAGCGTATATGTCAGGGGCAAGGAAGCACTGTCATATGTTTTATAACCAATAACGGCGTCCGTATCCAGCTCGTCGAAATCCATCGATGTAATCGCCCCGGCATAGGCAACAACCGTAATATCATACCCGCCGTCACAGTCAAAAAGACCGTTGTCACAGTAAATGGTGCCCCCGACTTCCGCCTCAAAGTCAAACACCTCGCGGGTAATGGTGATGTCCAGGTTCTCGTTATTTCCCACCCGAAGGGTATAGGCGGTTTCAAAGGAATCCGCCGGCAGGTGAAACCCCAGGAAATCCCCGGTATCCAGGGCCGGGGACTCGGAAAAGTTGTTGTCGATAAACGCGATAAGATGAACGGTTTGCCCCGGCGACATGCCCATCGAGGAAACATTCATGCGGTAACGGTTGTCCGCATCCACGGGCTTGATATCCACCACCGTGGACTCAGGGTCGTTTTCAAGCTGCTCCATGTCCGCGGTCTTTGCCGCCGCCACAAAAATCGGCCCCCGCCGCTCACTCCCCGCAATGGCGGACGCATCCACACTTCCCGAAAGCACAATCTCCGGCGGCGGCCTATCATCCCCCGTCCCGCCGCCCCAGCAACCGATCAGCAGGAGACTGGAAACAAATAACGCGCCCCACATTGCGCGCGATACCTTACACAAATGACTCATATTTTCTCCATCCCCGAACAGATCACCCCGTGTCCGGCACCCTACATCGCCCCCCCCCCCGCTACACCTCCGGCCAATTTATATTTCTGTATTATCAATGTTTTGCTTTGCTGTCAAGCTGATTAATGCCCATGATTCGCCGGTTTCCATTGGTCATTTTTTCTTTACATCAACTGAAAAAGTGGCCCAGGCGTTCCTTGTTGATCGCGCAAGCGGACCCTCCCTGAGAAAACGGTTGATGGTTACATGGGAGCGAGAGGGCTGCTCTTTTTTCAACGTGATCGCTCTGTCTGACACCTCGGGCATTATCGCCCGGGGTTGCCCTCTGTCACTGCGCGGCTTATGGCCGAGTGCCGCAAATCCGCCGGAGCGATACTTCTTCAGTTTGCGCTTCAAGGTGGACAATGACGGCTTGCCAATGCGGCCATCCGGAAACACGACTTCCTTCACCAGAAGTTGTCGTTTTCTGGCGTCATGGCGTTTGAAATGTTCCGAAAGGGTCTTGCAGACAGGACAAAACGGGATGGTAATCTCCACCTGGCCGTTGCGGGCTCTACGCGAATAATCTTCTATGTCTTCCAGGGAAGGATTTGAATTTTTCTTGTCAGCTGGATTTTCTGTGGTATAGTTTATTTCATAGCCTTCTTTCTTTGTTGTTGTTTTTATTCATTCAATAAAACCTGGTCCTTTGGGCCAGGTCAGCGATAAAAGGCTATGCCGGTAAGGAGCAAAGCGCGAAATTCGAAATTAGAAATTCGAAACAAATCCGAATATCAAATGTTTCAATGATCGAAACAAACACCCTTGCAATCAGTTGTTTTGAAAATTTAAAAATTCTGGTTTAAAATTTGTTGCGTATTTCGTGCTTCAAATTTCGAATTTTAAACGTTCACGTATGAAGACTGTAAACAATCCCCTTATAGGGGTAACCAAAGCCGGCCCCTCTGGGGTCGGATGTTTACTGCATCGACAACCACAAAGGAAGAATGATAAGAACGCTTTTTTCGCGGTCGTCTTTTCCGGCCGAAAAAACTGCTGAACGTATTATCAGCGCCATAGTAAAAATCGGTTTTATGTTTTGCCACTGTGGGACGCCCGCTTGTTGTGGCGTTTTATAAACGATGGAAGCCGTGTGGTTCTGGCGGTCAGCCGGGAATGCCTGCCCGGACCGGGCTTTCAAAACAAGGAAAACAATAATGACCACCGATAAAAACGGTTTTGATGAGCAGAAGTCCCTTAAAAAGGCTACTTCCAAGGCCAAAAGACGAGCGTATAAAAAGATCGGGTTTCTTTGGCATCTGGTTGTGTTTGTGCTGGTAAACGCCGCGATCGTGGTTATAAATTTCGTATACTCGCCGGAATACCTTTGGTTTATCTGGGTCCTTGGCGGTTGGGGCTTCGGCTTTGCGTTACATGCCTTTTCTACCTTCTCCTCGGGCCAAATGACAGAAAACATGATTGAGCGCGAGATTGAGCGCGAAAAGAGCCGCAAGTGAGTACCTTCTCCCCGAGCCGTGTGCGCGGTTCTCCCGCACACGGCTCTCCAAGCGAACGTCTTACAAACCTACATCGAAGCGCAGGAGCGAGGCATCGCAGCGGCGGTGCCAAGCGCTGCATTAATGGGCATCGATGCGGCAATGGCCGACTCGCTTGAGCAAGCGGGCTACGGTGGCGGATACTTGCGATCCATGTTCCACAAAGCCGCTAAAAAACGGGCCCGAAAGACTGTGGCCAGGGCAAATTCATTACACAGGTTCTTTCCTTTTTTTAATGCCGCATTCGGCGACCACCACTTTCATGGCTTGTTGACAGCCGCCCCTGTCCATATGGGTGGTGGCGGCCTGGATGGTTTGTAAAGAACCGGTGCATTAGGAAACAACAGACATGGATGACGATGCCGGCGCCAGATATCCCGCAACCCTTGTAAGGTCAAATCCGGCAATGGTATCAACCGATTTTTGTGGCCTTTGCCCCGGCGGACATGGATCCGCTTGCTTTCGGCATCAATATCTCCCACCTGAAGAGACAGCGCCTCTTCCAGTCGCAGCCCCAGGGAATAGGTGGTCAGCAAAAACACCCGGTAACGCAATCATTAACCCAGGATAAAGAATGAAGCCTTATAAATCCCTGTCCGCCAATGTTTTTCTGCTGATTTTCTGGCTGTTCCTGCCGGTAGTGCTTTATGCCGAGGCCGGTGATCAGGAAGCAGTAACGTTTCGCGTTCAGGCGGAACGCTGGCACGAGGCCGGGGCAATCTTCCATGCGGATCCACGATGGCTGGGGGGGGATGGGGCGGCAACGGTGGATCTGGGGGAGGGGCGGGTGCTGTGGCTGTTCGGGGACAGCTTTGTTGATCTGTCGGGCAGGGGGAACCGTTCATCTGCGGCCCTGGTGCGCAACTGTATTGCCATTCAGACCGGGTATGATCCCACCCGCGCGGAAATGCAGTTTTTCTGGAAAACGGATGAAAGCGAGCCTGCTGCGTTTTTCAGGAACAAGGGGGATACCTGGTTGTGGCCGGCGTCGGGGATTGTGGCGGGCCGCCATCTGCTGGTGTTTTTGATGAAGATTCAGTCGGCTGACAATGATCTGGGGTTTGCGCCCATGGGCTGGAAAGCGGCATGGGTTGACAACATTCAGGCCCGGCCGGACCGATGGCATCTGACCTGGCTGGTCAGTCCCCAGCGCCAGGGCATGGTGGTCGGCATTGGCACGCCAATTTTTCAGGACGGATATCTGCTCGTTTTTGCCGCAAAGGGCGGTGGCGATGAGGTTTATCTGGTGCGCTGGCCCGTGGCAGCGGTGAAAAAGGGAATGCTTACGGCACCCGAGTGGTGGGCGGGTCAGGAAAATGGCTGGATTGACCTGCAGTCAGGTGATATGCCGCCCGCGCCCGTTTTCACAGAGCGTCAGATGGAGTTTTCCGTGGCCTATCATGACGGCATAAAGCGCTATATGCGGGTGCAGACAAAACGTTTTTTAAACCCGTGCCTGAGCGTCGCCACCGCGCCCGTCCTGACCGGCCCCTGGACAGAGCCCGCCTGTTTTTACACGCCGCCCGCGCAAGGCGATCCGGATTTGCTGATCTATGCGGGGAAACACCATCCCATGCTGTCCGGTGCGGACATGGTGGTTTCCTATGTGGTGAATACCCTACATGCGGACCGGCTGTTATCCGACATGCAATTGTATTATCCGGTGCTGCTGAAAGGGCGGATTGTGGGTGATTATTCAGTCAATAAAACCTGGTCCTCTGGGCCAGGTCAGCGATAAAAGGCTATGCCGGTAAGGAGCAAAGCACGAAATTCGAAATTCGAAATTCGAAACAAATCCGAATATCAAATGTTCCAATGATCAAAACACATACTAGGGGTAACCAAAGCCCGCCCCTCTGGGGCCGGATGTTTATTGTTCCTGGATCGTTTTATGAAGCAGGGCATCAAAGGCCTTTTTTTGCGCAGGGTCATTAAAGGTGATGTCAACGCCCAGAACCAGAAGGTCCATGTTAAGGTCCGTATCCGGGCCAAGGCGTGTAAAATCCTTTTCACTGGTGATGATCAGGTCTGCCTGTGCGGTTTTTGCCTGTGCTGAAATTGTTTTAAGGTCAGTTTCCGTGTACCAGTGATGGTCCCTGAAAAATTGGTGATCTGCGATGTTGATGCCCGGTGCGGCGTCTTTAACGCCTTTCAGAAAAGCATCATTTTTTGCCAGGCCGGAAAAAATAAAGGCATTTCTGCCATTCAACCGGGTGACGTCGATCGGGTCCGGCGGAATTTTCCGGGCGGTGCCGGCGGGGATTAACGCGGCGACATGGGCCTGATGGCGGGTGGAAAAGACGGGTTTGTCCGCGATCATGCCGGCGATTGGTTCCGGCATGCCCGGCAGTGCATGTGCACGGGTGAACACAATGGCATCGGCGTATTTCAGGCATGAAACCGGTTCCCGTAAAGAACCGGCCGGCAGGAGCCGGCCGTTGCCGATGGGAAACGTCCCGTCCATCAGCAGGATATTCAGGTTCCGGGCCAGTTGAAAATGCTGAAACCCGTCGTCCAGGATGATGACATTGGGGGCGAATTTATCAATGGCGGTTTTTGCGGCCTGGTATTTCTTCTTTCCCACAACCACGGGTACGCCCGAAAGGATCCGGGCCATCATCAGGGGTTCATCACCGGCCTGGTCGGCATCCATTAGAACGGTTTTTCCGTCGCTCACGACACCCCCGTTCCTGGAAGCGCTTCCCCTGTATCCCCGGCTTACAATGACGGGTGTATATCCAATGCGCTTGAGCCGGTCGGCAATGTAAACGGTCATGGGGGTTTTGCCGGTGCCGCCGGTGGTAATATTGCCCACCGCAATGACGGGGCACGGCAATTGTTTAGGTTGCAGAAGGCGACCGTGGTAAAGCCACCGCCGGAGACGGGCGCCGGCGCCGTAAAGCAGGCAAAGGGGCCACAACAGTCGCGGCAAGGTGCCGGATGGCAATGGTCCCTCGTGAGGAGGCGGCTGCTGGTGGGTCGATATCTGTTCAATGACATCGGCGGTTTTTTTGACGGCGCCCCGGTTGGCATCGAGAACCCTGCGGGCACAATCGCCCATGCGCTGGGCCGAAATCGGGTCCTGAAGAAGATGACCGGCGGTTGCCACGATATCGGATGCGTTGGTCACCTGTTTAGCCCCGCCAGCATCGACCAGTTTTTCAGCAATTTCCTTAAAATCCGTCATATGGGGTCCGAACAGGACGGGTTTGGCGTAAGCCGCTGGTTCCAGGGGGTTGTGGCCGCGAAAATCCAGGAGGCTGCCACCGATGAAGGCCACACGGGAAATGGCATACAGGGTTTGAAGCAGTCCGATGGTGTCGATGACGATAACATCCGGCGTCTTTCCAAGGGTCGGTTTCATCCGGCCCATGGTGGCGGCGGTGACCCCTGCATCTGAGAAAATGGATCTGACCTGCTTTGCCCGGGCCGGATCACGGGGGGCGACGATGAAAACAAGGGTGGGAAACTGCTGTTTGAGAGTGGCGTAGGCCCTGGCCAGAATGGTTTCTTCGCCCTTGTGGGTACTGCCGGCAACCATGACCATGGCGTCTTTGTTCAGCCGGAGCGCGGAACGCAGGGTGGCTTTTTCCGCATCGGTCACGGGGGGAAACGTCTGGTCGAATTTCATGTTCCCGGTAACGGTGACGGAGTCTGCGCCGATCCCCATGGACTGGAACCGTCGCGCGTCTTCGGCGGTCTGGGCACAAATGGCGGAAAACCGCCGAAGGGTGGGCCGCATGAAAAACGACAGACGGCGGTATCCGGCCAGGGTCCGGTCTGACAACCGGCCATTGACCAGCACGACCGGCACTTGCTTTTGTCCCATGATATGCAGAAAATTGGGCCAGATGTCGGACTCCACTACAATGACCAGGGCGGGGTTGACCCTGGCGGCGATGCGCTTGACGGCAAACCGGGCGTCATAGCCGGCATAGAAAATGTGGTCGGCCGTGCCGTCAAACAGGCGGGCGGCCGTTTCAAAGCCGGTCTTGGTGGTGGCGGAAATCCATATCGGCCGGTCCGGGAACCGGCCTGTGAGCTTTTTGACAAGCGGCCGTGCCGACATGATTTCGCCTACGGAAAGGGCATGAATCCATATGGGCCGCTTTCCGGCGAGGGTTCGATGGTCCGGCAGTTTTCCGAAGCCGAGTCGTTGCAGCACCGTCCCCCGGCGTTTTCGCAGAAACGGAGCGGCCACCAGAAAAAAAGGCATCCCGATAACAAGGACGATAAAGAGCAGTATGTTATAGAAAATGATCATTCCGTAGTCATTAATACCAGCACGCCGATGCCGGCGAACAAAAGATTCGCCGCCCATGCCGCTATCACCGGCGGCAGCATTCCACCGTAGCCGAGGGAAACGCATAAGCTGTGAAAAATCCAGTAAGCGAACGACACGCCGATGCCAAAGGCCACATTGGCGGTGATGCCGCTTTTGGTTTTTCCGGACATGCCGATGCCGGCGCCGATGATGCTCATCAGCAGGCAGACGAAGGGAAAGGCGAATTTGGCGTGCAGGTCCACCCGGTAAAGGGCGGTGCTGTAACCCTGGGCTTCAATGGTCTTGATATGGTTGTAAAGTTCGGTGATGCCCATTTCATCGGTGCTTTTGGCGGCCATGACCAGGTCGTCGGGACGGATGTCAATGGGAATGGTGAGGGTATCCGGAAATTCGGATGCCAGAATAGCCCCGGATTCGTCAAACCGGTTCACCATGACATTCTCCAGGCGCCAGTGGTCGCCAATATAGGAGGCGGTCTCGGCGTCGATTCGTTTGCTTACCTTGAACGTATCATTCATGTAGTTCAGGGTCACGCCATGGGCGGTGCGGCGGTCGGGATTGTAGTGGTTGATGTGCAGGACAGTGTCCCGGTCCTTCAGCCAGATATCGTCCCGTTTTTTGATGGCTGCGGTTTTTCCCCGCACCTGTTGGAGCCATATGAAATTCGCCCGGCTCATGGTTTCGGGCACGATAAACTCCGAAAGAACGAATATCAGCAGGCAGAAGCCGATGCCGCTGACCACTGCCGGCTTCAAAAGGGACATCGTGCCCACCCCGCTGCTTTTCACGGCCACCAGCTCGTTGTTTTTCCGCATGATCCCGAACACCACCAGGGCGGCGATCAACACGGCCACGGGCATGACCTGGGCCACCACAAAGGGAATTTTGAAAAGGAAAAACCGGATGATGGTGTCCGCCGCGATTTCCCGGGCCATGAAATTATCGATTTTTTCAAAAAAATCCACCGTGATATAGATCACCGTGACAATGGCAATTACAATGGCAAAAACCTTTGTTATTTCCGTTATGATATGGCGGAACAGGATGGTCATAGAATCTGGTTTACCCCGGACGTTTCAAGAGCCTGCTGGGCAATTTCAGGATTTTCAGGTTAAGGGCGTTTCGCGCCAGCACGTTGATATCGCGATCGGTCGCCGCTTTGACGGAAAGATAAACCGCCAGTATTCCCATTAACACATTTGGCGCCCACATGCCAAGAGCCGGGTGGAGCCGGCCGGATTCCCCGAGAATTTCACCGCCGGAGAGCAGCAGGTAATACATCAGGAAAAATCCCAGGGAAAGGCCGATGCCGGAGGACTGCTTTCTTCCCCTGGCCCGGATGCCCAGGGGCACGGCGAGAATGCCCAGCACCACACAGGCAAACGGCAGGGAGAATTTTTTATAAAACTCCAGAAGGGCTGACCAGTACCGTTCGTTCTTTTGATCAGCTGTCTCCAGAAATCGGGCCAGTTCCGCGTAAGTCATTTCTTTTTCGTCTTTCATTGCGGAAAGTCCGTCGGTGGCCGGGTAGTGAATGTTGATATTCACTTCGTATCGGTCGAAACGGATGTTGTGAACGGTCTGTTTGTCGAAGTTTACCTGGTTGATAACGCCGTTGTGCAGTGTCAGCCTGAATATCATGGTGTCGGGGTCAAACCGGAAGTCTCCCTGCGGCGCGGTGATGGTGACAGGGGTTTTGCCGCTTCCCTGCCGGCCGCTCTGGTCCTCAATGAAAATATCGGACAGCACCCGGTTTTTTTTGTCGAATTCCCCTACGTAGAGGGTCATGTCCTGAAAGTTGCTGTTGAATTCACGTTCTTCGATGCCCAGGTCCGGGCTGGAGGTGACGATCTCCATGGCCATGGACTTGAACGCGGTTTTGCCCCTGGGCAGGGCCCAGATGCTCATAAAGGCTGTAAAAAGACAGGTGCAGAGGCAGAAGATAAACACGGGGAAAAGCAGCCGGTAGACACTGATGCCGCTGGATTTCAGGGCGACGATTTCATTGTTGTCGGACATCCCCAGAAACACCAGCAGCACAGCCATCATGGTGGAGATGGGAATGACGAAGACAAGAAAATAGGGAATGGAAAACCCGATCATCAATATCACCGACTTGAAGCCGATGTTGTAATTGACGATAAAGTTCATGATATCCAGCAGCTGGTGAGTGAGAAACACGAAGGTGAACACCGCAACGCTGATGCCGAAGTAGGGGAGGCACTGGGCGATGATATAGCGGTCGAACAGCGTCATCGGTATAAACGGGGTAAACCGGCCAATCGGGCCCGCTTTTATGTTTTTGTTTTCAGATACACGCACGTTATGGTTTGAAATCGTTTTTCTGTTTTTGGGTACTGATGATGAAAACCGCGGCGCCCAGAAGCATCATGAGGCCGGCAACCGGAAATGCCTGCTGAAGGTTCATCATATCCATTACAACGCCGGCACTCAGCGCGCCGAACAGCATTCCCATGCTGTGCGCCACTGTGAGGAAGGACATCACCGAGCCCATGGCACCGCTGTCGGCGCCCTTGATTACGGCCATGGCCATCATCGGTGGCATGCACAGCCCGCCGCCCAGGCCGAAGCCCACGCTGGATACGAAGAGGCTCCAGAATCCCACGGACCAGTGGTAGGATACGATGGCCCCCACCACAATCAAGGACCCCAGCACGGCCATTTTGCGCTTGTCGATTCTGTCGGCGACCATGCCCATGGGTATTTGAAGTATCCCGCTGACAAAGACCCCCAGCATGACCAGGACGCCAATGGCGGAACCGGAAAGCCCGAAGTCGTTGGACATCACCGGCAGAAAGCACCAGATCACCCCGATGCAGAAAACATATGCGAAGCGCAGCGTAAACAGCCCCAACAACACCGGGTCGGTGATCAGGGTTTTGGTGGCCGTTTTTGCTTCATTGCTCTGCCGCACAATTTTTTCGCTTTGAGTGGGCGGCAGAAACACAAAGCTCATTAAAAAACCGATAAACGACAACAGGCCCATGCCGATAAACGCGGCGTTCATGCCCAGCGAATCGTTGATGATCCCGCCGGCCAGGGGGCCGATGCTGAGGCTGATGAACATGGACATGTTAAAAATGCCCATGGTCAGTCCTTCTTTGTTGGCCGGGGTAATGTCCCCGATGTAGGCGTGGGCCACCGGCATTATCATGGCCGAGGCGATGCCCTGAATAAATCGGATAATGATGAGCTGCGGCACCGTCTTGGAATAGACAAAGGCGATGGATACGATGGTATATCCCAGAAGCCCCGTGAAAATGTAAGGCTTTCGTCCGGTCTTATCTGAGAGGCTGCCGAACAGGGGCAGCAGAAAGGTCCGGGACAGGGAAAAAGACGCAAACACCAGGCCGATATAAATGCCGCTTGCACCGAGGTTTTCAGCATATATGGGCAGCAGCGGTACCACTATACCGACGCCCATCACTGCGCTGAATATGGAAAAAAACAGGGTGGCAAATACCTTCTTGTCGGCGACGGTCATCATTCTTTGAATTTCTCCACCGCCCCTTCAATGAGTGCCCGAATTTCGTCCAATCGTTCTTCGGAAAGAGCTTCAAACCGAAGGACCAGGGCCGGCTGCGTGTTGGAGGCGCGTACCAGCCCCCAGCCGTCGTCGAAAAGGACCCTGACCCCGTCGATATCCACCACGTTATGCGTATCGCGAAAGTAGTCGGTAACCCTTTTTACGAGACCAAATTTTTTATCGTCCGGACATTCCACGCGGATTTCCGGGGTGGTGTAAGTTTCGGGAATGTCCGAAAGCAGTTCGGACAGTGGCGTTCCGGCATCTGCCAGCAGTTCCAGAAGGCGGCAGGATGCATAGATGGCGTCGTCGAAACCGAAATAGCGGTCTTCGAAGAAGATATGACCGCTCATTTCGCCAGCCAGGGCGGCGTTTTCCGCCTTCATCTTTGCCTTGATGAGGGAATGGCCGGTCTTCCACATAATGGCCTTGCCACCGTGCTTTTCAATGTCGTCATACATGGTTTTGGAGCATTTGACCTCGGATACGAACACCGACCCGGGCTTGCGGGAAAGAATTTCCCGGGCGAACAATATAATGAGCTTATCCCCGTATATGATGCTGCCGTTTTCATCCACCACCCCGATCCGGTCACCGTCCCCGTCATAACCAATGCCCACGTCTAGCTTTTTCTCTTTTACGAGGGCGATCAGGTCCTGCATGTTGTCAAGGACGGTGGGGTCGGCCTCATGGTTGGGGAAGTTCCCGTCCATGTCGCAATATAAATCGTGGACCTCACAGCCGAGCTGTTTCAGCAGAGGCAGCGCAACAACCCCGCCGGTGCCGTTGCCCGCGTCGATGCCCACCCTGAGAGGGCGGGACAGAGAGATGTTTTCCGCCACAAACGCAAGATAGGGGTCAATGGCCTTGGCTTCTGCGCGGGACCCCGAACCTTCCCGGAATGCCCCATCAGTGATGATGTCCCGGATTTTCAGAATTTCTTCGCCATAAATGGAATCCGGCCCGATACAGAGCTTGAACCCGTTGTATTCGGGAGGGTTATGGCTGGCTGTCACCATGACCCCGCCACCGGCTTCCAGGTGATGGATGGTAAAGTAAAATACCGGGGTGGGGCAGACGCCGATATCCACGACATCGCAGCCGGTAGCGATCAGGCCCTTTATGATGCTTTCTGCGTAAGCGTCCGACGTCAACCGGCAGTCCCGGCCAACCACCACATAGGATTGGCCATGGTTTAATAAATACGTCCCCGCCGCCTTGCCGAGAAGCACTACATCATCTTCGTCCATATCCTTGCCGGCCAAGCCTCTTATGTCGTATTCCCTGAAAATGCTGGGGTGTATCATAGTTCCTCCTTTTTGGAAGTTGTGAGTCGTGAGTTGTGAGGGGTGAGGTGCGAGTGTGAAAAGATTGGATTTCATTATTCATACCTCACCACTCACCCCTGATTTATACACTAATCATTGTTTAGGTCCGGGTCAAATAATGGCCGCGATGCCGAGGACCGTAATGCCCACCACCAGGCAATACGGTGCAAACAGGTAAAAGCGACCCAGTCGGACCACTCGCAAGAGAATTCTCAGGGCTGCGTAACCCACTACGAAGGCCGTAGCTGCACCAAGTATGGTTGCCGTATCCAGACAAACGGCCCCTGAAAACAGGTCTTTTGCTGAAAGCATCTGGGCACCGGCTATGGCCGGCAGTGACATGAGAAACGACAGACGTGCCGAATCTTCACGGTTCAGACCCAGAAAAAGACCCGTGGCGATTGTGGCACCGGAACGGGAAATACCGGGCAGTACCGCCAGGCCCTGGGCACATCCCACAAGAAACGCCTTTTTTCCTGAAAATGCAGTCACGGGCCGCCCCGCGGAATCAAAAATACGCGTCAGCCATAAGATAACCGCTGTCAGCACCAGCATCGTGCCCACCAGATAAAGGGATGCGAAATGGGCTTCGGCAAATTTCAGCCCGAGGCCGATGGCGACGGTGGGGATGGTGCCCAGAATAATGAAGCGGATAAATTGCAGTCCTTTGCGGTCCTGCTGCTGAAGGTCGGTCTGTTGTCCCGCCAGCGAGCGGCTCCACTGAAATAATGCCCGGGCAATCCGGGCAATATCCTTACGGAAGACGATCACCGTGGCCAGCAGGGTCCCCAAGTGGACACTGATATCAAAGAAAAGTGCGGGTTCCCGAAGCCCGAACAGGTGCCGGGTGAGGACCAGATGGCCGGAACTGCTCACCGGCAGAAATTCGGTCAATCCCTGTATGATTCCCAGAATAATTCCCTGAACAGGCTCCATTTAAACATTCCACCGTTGTTTCAGGCTGTTGTCCCTGTTTTTGTTCCGGCCCCTGCCGTTTCGTCGGCATAGTTGCACCATACACCTGAACAATATTTATTCTCAGCAAATCCCCGTTCTCAACCCCATGCCATGAGCTGACCGAACTGCTAACCCGATTTTGCAAGGGCAATTTTATCCCGCGTCTTTTAAAAATGCAATATGTAATACTTCCTAAAAACATCTGGCGTTAAACGGTGATGATCGAGGCGCTGGTCTCGGCACGGGTGAAGCGGAAAATCCGGTTCACGTGCCGGAAGTAATCGTCCGCATGGTCCAGATTCAGTATCCAGAGGTTGTAATGCTTGGAACAATTGATCGGCAGCGGTAAACCGTCCCAGTTGCCCAGCAGTACAGCCATTTCAGACTGCCTGAAGCTCATTAACAGCCGGTTCAAGACGCTTTCAAGGAGTGGGGCGGTAAGGCTTCCGGTGTCCAGGATGAAAACGTGAATACAGTGGGCCAGTCCGGACATGTTCAGGCAGGGATCGGAGAGGTTGACCATAAAAACGGCTTTCAGGTCACCCCTCCAGCTCAAAGAGTAGAGGTGCTGCTCACGGGTCAGTCCGATGGCGCCGAATTGTTTTGTCAGTGCAAGATTGTCCGGCACCGAGGGAGTGAGATCCAGTGCCTTGAGCATGAGGCCGTTGGAATTGTTTTCATAATGGTCTTTGAGTTGGTTTAAATCTTTACGAATGGCGGGAACGAGGTGCCAGGACGTCGGGAGGCGGCTTTCCCCGGATGTCGGAATGGTGTGGATAAAATATCCGAAGGTATCCACCGAACATACGTCCGCCGGCGTGTTTTCAGACAATCGGCCGAAAACCTGCCGGGGAAATTTGTTTTCCGGCCGAAAGTAGCAGAAAATGTAATCCATATGCACCGATCTGATGGAAAACGAATCATTGATAAACCGTCCGGCTTCTTTGAGAACAGCGATCCCCGCCATGCGGTTTGCTTCCCGGCTGGCGTGGTGGTGCATCATCCAGGCCCGGCTGTAAAGCCGGAGCATGGAGAGATGGCCGAGAATATGCCCGCAGTCCTGAAGAATAAAATGCCTGGAAATGCCGAGGTGTTGCTGATAGAGCTGTTCATAGGTGGTTTTGAATTGTTGTTTGTTTTTTCCCAGAACGGCATATTTTCGGGGATAGATAAACCCGGTTTCAAAAAAGAACGACCAGAGATCGTTCATGCTAATGGCGATGTCGGAGACCATGGGCAGCGCCCCGTCGGCCAGCTTGAGCAGGGAAAGATAGCGGCTGTGAGTATCGGCGTTCATGTCAAGAATCGCCATGCCGTATTTGACATGCCCCCCGTCCGGATCCCGTCTTTTGTGAATGATCTGGGCGGTGATCCCTGCTTTAAAAGAGTTCGGGAAATACAGCGTCATCTGTGGCACAATCATTCCCACGGGCAGGATCATTTCCCGTGTGCTTGCCGCGGCCACGCCTGATCCGGAGAGATTGAGGACTTCAAGGGTGGTGGGTTTTCCCGTAAGGGGATGGGAAAAACGAATCCGGGGGGCGGGTTGCATTTCACGACGGGGGCTTCGGTACCGGCGCCGTGTAAACCGTGGCGCGCTGTTGCCGATCAGTTTCAGGTCATAGGTGTTGCTGCCGTATTCCGCGGTTATCCGGCATTTTCCGGAAAAAACGGCCGTATTATGGTTTGTAATGGTGATGGATGTCGTTGTCCCCACCCAGGTTGCGGGCAATGAGTGGGGCGCGCCATGCATGAGATTGCAGCGAAGGGTCTTCTCTCCGACCGCCGTCAGTATGCCCGAGGCGATCATGTGGGGGCTCGCAAGGGTCACATGGATTGTTTGCCGCCGGTCCGGTGATTTTTCCAGGTAACAGACCGCGCCGGTCAGGTCGAAGCTCACCCCCCTGGCATTGAGATTTTGAACGGGGGCGGTGGTGATGTAAGTGTTCTCGCCGTCATTAAACGAAAAGCCCGTCACGGTGATTTGTTCCAGAGCGGCGGGGGGGTGGGTGTCCGATGCCCATGAGCAGTCGAGGCGGTTGTCAACGCAAGGCATTGGCATTGCCGACAGGTGGATGTTATAATTTTCATTTCCGGGCAGAGATGATGAATAAGCGCCGGCGTATTCCAGAAAGATGGTGATGGTCCCGCCGGTAAAGTTTTTTTTGTTTATCATGTTTATCAGGGTGCCGAGGGGGACGTTGGATGAGGCGGGGGGGCGATCATGCCGAGCCGGCATTTTGCCGGGCAGGCTGGTTTTTTTTGCATACCCCGCATCCGGGATTCCCCATGCTGCCACCTGCTGCCATGGGGGGGTGTCATTCGTCGTGACAATCGGTTCGTTGACGGGTGTCATAATGCCCTCCTTCATTTTGACGGTTAACGGCCGAAAAAACGGATTCCGGCATCCGTGTGGTTTTTCCGGGGCGTGATTGGGTAGTGGCAACGATTCGCTGCCACCATTGCGATTATGGGCGAATCAAAAAGGAACTATTCGGAATGAAAGGATTTAGTTTTTGCTTTTGAGACAATTAAGACGGCTTCGTAAAAAGTCCAATATCTGCGTTGCGATGCATCTCTCGTCATGTCACGTACAGCTAAGTACGCTCCATTCCTCGAGATACATCGACGCCTTGATCTTGAACTTTTTACTTTGCCGTCGGCAAGCGACTTTTTACGAGACCATCAATTTCAAGAGACAAAATTAACAAAGGAAAAGTTCAAAATTTGTTAACCACTCATGAGAAAATGACGAGAAAGGTGTCATGGATGCAATAAGCAAAAAACTTGCCAAAGGTATAATGAAAATAATACGGGAGGGCTTTTTTGCGGATGAGGGGGTTGTGCACTACATCGATTCGACACTAGGACAAACGGATCCGGAGATGTTGAGGCAGCTACTTTCAGTCGCAGAGGACAGTGATGACCCACAACTGGTGGACCTTATCGTCTCGCCGGACACAGAAGCCCAGAGCCGGCTGGAGCCGATTCTTGAGGAGGACGAAGGGGGGCAGCGGGACGCAGAAACGATTCTGGCATTCATCCCTTCAACAGTTGAAACATCGTTTTATCTGCCTGGCATAAACGTCAAAATTCCGTTTAAAGTGTCAAAATCTTCTGTTGCCCGTTTCCTTGATCAATTGAATATCCCCCGAACAATCGATGGGCGGATTCATGCGGCCCTTGAAAAAAGGTTGAATTCCCGGGCGGCGGTATTGCGGGCCCGGGTCATGATCCGCAATGCCCGCCTTCCCATTGTCGGGGAGCAGGTGCCGATGTTTGTTCAATTTCTGGCGTCGTTCAAAGCCGAAGACAACGAACGGTTTTTTGAGGCAATGGCCTTGTTGCTGGCCATGCTGGGGCGACAGTTACCGGAGAAGACGGGGCTTGCGCTGCTGGGGAGGGAAAAGGAGCGGCGGCTGCGGCAGGTCCGTTCAACCGAACAGCTTGAACAGGATATGGTCCGGAAAAACATGGAGACCATGATGCTCCAGGGCGGCAGGGGACTGCTGGCGTCGGACAAGGGGGCGATGTTCTGGGAAATCGGTATTATCGACCGCATCGCTCTTGCCGTGTTCGGTGAAATGCCCAGGGATCCGGAAGGTCATGGAGGTGAAACCGACGGCGGAGAGCCGCCGTCGGTTTCGTTTTCATTTGAAAAACGTGGTGGTGGATAGTACAATATAAGTTTCGTCCGTCTCACCAGATGCAAAACAAATCAAGAAAAACGTGACGGCATTTTTTTAACCACGGAATACACGGAGAGGCACGGAAAAAGTTTTGTCTACCACGAAGCGCACGAAGCGCACGAAGAAAGCGATAAATGGATAAACGACCGATTATTGGCATCACCATGGGCGATCCCGTGGGGGTGGGCCCGGAAATTATTTTACGGGCCCTTGACGATCCGGCCGTTTTCGAGATCTGCAGACCGCTGGTGATCGGCGATCCGGCGGTCCTGGAGAAGGCCGGTAAAATGGCGGCAATTTCTCTGTCCGTCACCCCTGTAGACGCCCCTTCGGATCTGCCCGCCGAGGTGGGGGCTGTGCCTGTGCTGATGCCCGCCGGTCCCATCGCGGGACCGGTTGTATGGGGCGAGCCCACTCCCGAAACGGGCCGTTACATGGAAGCCAGCATCACCGCCGCGGTGGATATGGCCATGGCCGGCACGATTCAGGCCATGGTGACCTGCCCCATCAGTAAAAAAGCCATGAAGCTCGGTGGAAGCCGGTTTGCCGGCCACACAGAGCTGCTGGCCGAGCGTACCGGCACGGAGCGATACGCCATGATGTTTGTGGGCGGCAGCCTGCGAGTGGTGCTGGTGACGATCCACATTCCCTTGCGGGCGGTGCCGGATGCCCTGACCCTGGACAATGTTCTGGCCACCATCCGGCTCACCATTGACAGCCTGATGAGCCGCTTCAATATCGACACGCCCCGCATCTGCGTGGCGGGCCTCAATCCCCATGCCGGCGAGGAAGGCATGTTCGGCAGCGAAGAGGTCGATTGCATAACACCGGCGGTGGAAACGGCCCGGACTGACGGCCGGGGCCTGATTACCGGACCGCTGCCCCCGGACACGGTGTTTTACAAGGCCAAGGCCGGCTTGTTTGATGCCGTGGTCTGCATGTATCACGATCAGGGGTTGATCCCGTTTAAAATGCTGCATTTTGAAGACGGCGTGAACACCACGCTGGGGCTGCCCATTATCCGCACATCGGTGGATCACGGAACCGCCTATGATATCGCCGGTACCGGCCGCGCCGATGCCAGCAGCCTGATAGCTGCCATTCGGCTGGCGGTGGAACAGGCGGAGGCGGTGAAGATGAACGATTCAGGATAGTGTTAAGGATCACGTTTAAAACATTATGAAAATGGAAATTTGAAATTCGAAATTGGCAGGAGGTATCCTAATTTCCAATTTCCATTTTCTATGGATAACGACGACGAACCGGGACGAAAGATATACCATAACACCATGAATACAGAGGCCATCATCATCCACGGGGCCCGGCAGCACAACCTGAAAAACATCCATGTGGAACTGCCGCGTAACCGGTTTATCGTCATCACCGGTCTGTCCGGCTCGGGCAAGTCTTCACTTGCATTTGACACCCTTTATGCCGAGGGACAGCGGCGGTATGTGGAGTCTTTGTCCACCTATGCCCGCCAGTTCCTCGGCCGGATGGATAAGCCCGACGTGGACAAGATCGAAGGACTGTCCCCGGCCATCGCCATCGAGCAGAAAACAGCCAGCCATAACCCGCGCTCAACGGTGGGCACGGTGACGGAGATTTACGATTACCTCCGGCTTCTCTATGCCCGGTGCGGGGTCCCCCATTGCTATAAATGTGATGAACCCATCGCCTCTCAGACCATAGACCAGATCACCGACCGGGTGAAGGTCCTTTCCGAAGGGACGGCAATCCTTATTCTCGCGCCCCTGGTGAGCGGGCAGAAGGGCAGTCATGAAAAATTGTTCGCCGGTTTGAAAAAAGAGGGATTTGCGCGGGTGCGGGTGGACGGGGAGGTTTTCTCGCTCGAGGATGTAAAAAAGCTCAATAAGAATCAAAAGCATACCATTGCCGTGGTGGTCGACCGCCTGCGGATCAAGGCCGGTATAGAGAACCGGCTCGCCGACTCCCTGGAGCTCGCCCTGGGCAAGTCCGACGGCATGGTGATGGTGGATCTGCTTGACGATAAAAATCGGGAGCCCGTCGACACCATTTTGTTCAGTGAAAAGGCAGCCTGCCCCAACTGCGAAATCAGTTTCCCCGAGTTGACGCCGGCCAGTTTTTCGTTCAATTCGCCGCAAGGGGCCTGTCCCAAATGTGACGGCCTGGGAGCGGTGACCGAGTTCGATCCGGACCTTATTGTTCCGGACAAGGATCGGTCCCTTCGGAACGGGGCCATCGCGGTATGGGCGAACAGGGATTCGGTTCAGTTCGCCGATTTTCTGGAGGCGCTCACGGGTCATTACAATGTTGATATTTACACGACATATCGGGAGCTTCCCGCCGGTTTTCAGCGGGTATTGCTGTATGGTTCCGGCAATGAAAAAATTCCGTTCTTTTTTGATAGAGGCGGCCGGCGTATTACTTACAAGAAACGGTTTGAAGGGGTGATTCCCAACCTTCAGCGCCGGTATCTGGAAACAAATTCCACATGGGCCCGGGAGGACATCAAACAGTATATGACGTTTCAGCCCTGCCCCGAATGCGGGGGTACGCGGCTGAATAAGGCCAGCAGCGCGGTCCGTATCGCCGGCCATACCATCGACCAGGTCACCGGCCTTTCCATTGCCGATGCCCGGGCGTTTTTTGAATCCCTTGAATTTAAGGGAAAGACGCAGGTGGTCGCCGCCCCGATTTTAAAGGAAATAAACGAACGCCTTGGATTTCTGGCGGATGTCGGGCTTTCCTACCTCACCCTGGACCGTGGCGCGGCCACCCTCTCCGGCGGGGAAAGCCAGCGGATACGGCTGGCCACCCAGATCGGGTCTAAGCTCACGGGGGTGCTGTACGTGCTGGATGAGCCGAGCATCGGCCTGCACCAGCGGGATAACCGGCGGCTGCTTGCCTCGCTTTTGAAAATGCGGGACCTGGGCAATACCGTTCTGGTTGTGGAGCACGACGAGGAGACCATTATGGCGGCCGATTATGTGGTGGACATGGGGCCAGGCGCCGGCATCAAAGGCGGGGAGGTGGTGTTCTCCGGGCCGCCAACGGACCTGCTGAAGGATGACAAATCTCTGACGGGGCGCTACATCTCCGGCCGCGAATCTATTGCCGTGCCTGAAAAACGGCGATCGCCGGAGCGGCAGTCCATCGGCGTCAGAGGCGCCCGGCAGAACAACCTGCGGGGCATTGACGTGGAGATTCCCCTGGGAACGCTTACCTGCGTCACCGGCGTGTCCGGTTCGGGAAAATCCACCCTTGCCCTGGACACCCTTTACCGGGCCCTTGCCCAGAAGCTTTACCTGTCGCGCACACCGGCGGGCGCTCATGATTCGCTTATCGGCGCAGGCCGGGTGGACAAGGTGATCAACATCGACCAGTCGCCCATCGGCAGAACCCCCCGGTCCAACCCCGGCACCTATACCGGCGTGTTCACCTACATCCGGGAGCTGTTTGCCAGGACCCCGGAAGCCCGGGCCCGCGGCTATACACCCGGCCGGTTCAGCTTCAATGTCAAGGGGGGGCGTTGCGAGGCCTGCGGGGGGGACGGCATCATCAAGATCGAGATGCACTTTCTGCCGGATGTTTTTGTGGTCTGCGATGTGTGCAAGGGGCGGCGCTACAACCGGGAGACCCTGGAGGTGATGTACAAGGGCAAAAGCATCGCCGATGTGCTGGACATGACCGTCAATCAGGCCATGGCGTTTTTCAAAAACATCACCAATATCAAGACAAAGCTTCAGACCCTTATCGATGTGGGGCTGGGGTATATTCACGTGGGGCAGCCCGCCACCACCCTTTCTGGCGGGGAGGCCCAGCGCATCAAACTCGCCCGGGAGTTGAGCAAGCGCAGTACCGGTAGAACCGTTTATTTTCTGGATGAACCCACCACCGGTCTACACGTGGACGATATTCGGTGCCTGCTGGGCGTGCTGGCCCGGCTGGTGGATGCGGGCAATACCGTTATCGTGATCGAGCACCACCTGGATGTGATCAAGTGTGCCGACTATATCGTTGATCTGGGGCCGGAAGGGGGTGACGAGGGCGGAGAGATCGTTGCCTGCGGCACGCCTGAAGCCGTGGCGGCAAACCCGGGGTCGCATACGGGCCGGTTTCTGAAGAAAATCGTCTGAGCAGACGAGGCTTAACGCATCTACACGAAAAGAGCTTCCCGCACATATTTGCGTTCCTGTGCAAAAGCATGTGAACGTTGGAGATTTGATTCTCGCAAAGACGTAAAGCTCGCAAAGAAAAAAAAGTAGCCTTGGCGATCTTAGCGGCTCCGCGAGAGAAAATTTTGCATTCCCACGCAGGAGCGGGAACCGCTAACAAAACAGCAACACGTGCCCAGCTGCTTGCAGCGCAGCCGAGCAGGAGCGTGGGAGCGAGAAAACCACGAAGCTCACGAAGGCCATTTATCACTTTTTTCGTGTCCTTCGTGGTAGACCAAGCATTTTCCGTGCCTTTCCGTGTATTCCGTGGTTAAAAAAAATGCCGGTACGTTTTTCGTGCTTTGTTTTGTATCTGGTTAGACTGACAAAACTAATATTGTACAACCAAGTCTCGCGTACGTTACTTTCTGCAAAAACGCCGCGGCGGGGTTGGAAGCTTTTTACAAAGCCGTCAGAAATGTTCCCGGTAGATTGCTTCCTGCTCGTCAAGGATATCGGTCAACACCTTTATATCGGTCATGGGATTCATGATCACACACCGAAGGACCACGGTTCCGCGTTCGTGTTGGCGCCGCATCAGGGTGGTCCGGGAAACAAAGCTGCGGCCCGCCTCCCGCTGAAGCCGCTGTACGGTTTTATTGATATCGTTGACGCGGTTGATGGCCTCAGCCTTTTCTGCTTCGCTGCCGTGAAGAATCGTCTGTTTCAGCGCCGGCGGGCAAACGCGGTAGGTCAGGATGTTCAGCTGGGGAGCGGTAGTGATCTCAAACAATTCCCGCTCCCGGATGAGGTCGGCGAATTGCCGGGCCGTTTCGATGCCGTGTTCGATGAGAAGGGCGTACCCATTTTTTCCCATGATTTTCAGGGCGCTGTCCAGGACCAGAGAGTTGGCTTCCCTGGAGCCGGACAGGGATTTGATGCCCAGGTCCACGGAGCCGTAGCGGTTTACGTAGTTGGCATGGTAGGAAATGGCATCCATGATAAAAGGGTCTTTGAAATAGACCATGCCGCAGCTCATGGGCATGTAAAACTGTTTGTGGCCGTCGATGGTCACGGAATCGGCCAGCCCGATGCCGTCCAGCAGGTGCTTGTGTTTTTCCGACAGGATGGTGGGGCCGCCCCAGGCGGCGTCCACATGGAAAAAGAGGTTTTCCCCGGCACATACTTCCCCGATTTGGCGCAGCGGGTCAATGGCGCCGGTTTCCGTAGCACCGGCGATACCAACAACCGCGAGAATCCGTGTGTCCCCGGCCGTCTTGATTCCCTGAATCGTCTGCTTCAGGCAGTCAATATCCAGCCGGTGCCGGTCATCCACATCGATGGCAATGATGTTGGCATTGCCGATACCCAACAGGCCGCCGGCTTTTCGCAATGAGTAATGACCACGCCGGGATACCAGTACCACGCTTCGCTGGACCTCATATTCCCGGTATGCCGCGACGATACCGTCGACTTCAATGCCCTGAAATCCGTTTTTTGGGGAAAATGCAAGGTTTCGGGCCACCCAGAGGGCGGTCAGGTTGGCGGTGGTGCCGCCCTCCACAAAACTACCCAGCGTGGTGTGAATATTCTGAACGTGTTCACAATAAAACGAATCGGGACGGTCGAAGATCAGGCGGTGAATTTTGGCAAGTACCTGTTTTTCAAGCACGGAAAAGACTTTGGATGTTTCCAGCTTGACCACGTTCTGGTTCAGGGCCGCGGCGATGGTTTTCAGATGCACCATGAAAAAGGGTATGGCCGAAGTCATGTGGCCGATGAAATAGGGAGAAGCCACGTTCACGCCGTGGGGGGAAATGTCCTTGATCAGTTCGCGAATCACTTCGGCAAGTTTTTTCTCCGGGTCGTCGCTGATTACCGTGTTTTTATAATGTTTCGCCAGATCTTTCAGTCTGATTTCTTCGGTGATGCCCACATGCCTCTGCAGAAATTCATGCAGCCCGAAGAGTATCTGTTCCATGTATTTAACCAGAGTGGCACGGCAGGCTTCATTCTCGGGGCGTATGAAGGTGCGCATCAGGGCATTCCAGTCGGCGATGAGCCTGGAGGAGGGGGGGGCTGTCGATGATGGTTCACCCGGATGCGTTCTGTCGGTGTGAGCATTAACAGTCTCGCTGTCGTCTGCTCTCCGGCTTAGGTCTTCCCGGTTATCGGATTTTAACTGTCGTTGCATTATACGTATTGTATATCATTAAAAAATGGGCGCCGTGCCGCGCTGTTTTTGCAATCTTATTATAATATCATTATTTATTAAGCGGTTCAACTGGTTTATTCATGCTTTTTACGAAGCCTGGATATTCGATATAGCCCGTACCCATTTTGATTGTGATGGCAGAACCAGGCTGAGGGTGGTTTCCATCACCTGTCTGCGTTTCATGATGGGCCAGGGGCCTCAATATCGGTACCCACAATGATGATGTCAAGGGCCGTATCCAGAATTGGCTCCAGGGTCTGTTCCACATCCTGAGGTGTTCTGGGTGCCTTGGGCATGGGGCCTCCGCGTTTAAATAGTGCCCATCCATAAATTGCTATTTTGCCCGATTTCTGCGTCAGGCTCAAATTTTAATCCTCAAAATACACAAAGTATTCCTCCGGTTAAAATTTTCGTCTTCCTTGAACTCGACCAAAATATCTAATTTCTGGTCGCTGTCCATCAAGCCCCATATCGGCGCGGAACACTTTTTGTACCGGAAGTTCCAGCCTCGGTGCAGACGTGGACCTGCACATGGGATTCGACGATTATTACGGCAGCGGGTTCCGCTATTCACAACACTTAGGGTTCGTCACAAAATAAGTTGGGCAAATTTGGCGCCGGAATTTTTTCCGTCTTCGAGACGCGAGGAGGGAGAATAGCAAGCTATTTGACCGACGAAGCAACAAAGAAGACGGGAAA
>JAXHVL010000050.1:0-7472 GCA_034189225.1 Thermodesulfobacteriota bacterium | reverse complement strand
ACGGTTTTTTCGGCGCGGGCAGAAACTCGCCTGTCATTTTGTACAGATGCGGTAAGCCTCGTCTGCTCAAACAGTCTGCCCGCGTCTTCTGAAAAAACCGCCCCTGCTCGGCTGCGCTGCAAGGGGTTGGGCACGTATTGCTGTTCAGTTTTTTCGACCAACCATGAAGGGCATGAAGTTGAAATCATGATCGATCCTTTTATCCCTTCAAGTTCTTCATGCGCTTCATGGTGAAAATAGCATTTCCAGGGAACTCGATTCGAAATCGCCATCGACATCCAAATTGACAAGTGATGATTTCATTTGTAAATAATTGATTGTTTAGTTGTTGTTATGTATAACAGTATAAAGATGATTACTTTCAAAGGGTGGGGGAGCTAATGTCCCGGGAACAGATACGCATCCTGGAAAATATTTTTCAGACCATCGCCGAATCCGACAGCCCGAAACGTACGCTGGACCGGATTGTCCGGCTTATTGCCGAGAAAATGGCCATTGATGTATGCTCGGTGTATGTGTATCATCCGGCGGATAACAAACTCGAACTTCAGGCCACCGTGGGCTTGAATCCCGAGATCGTTGGAAACGTTACCATGGCGGTGCATGAGGGGCTGACCGGGCTGGTGCTGGAAAGGTCTCAGCCGGTTTTTGTGGTGGACCCTGTTGCCCATGAACGGTTCAAATATTATCAGGAAAGCGGTGAGAAGCGGTTACGGACCTTTCTGGGATTGCCGCTGATTTATCATCAGCAGGCCCTGGGGGTACTGGTTATTCAAACCATTGCGCGGGATGGTATCAGTGAAGCCGATATACCGGTGTTTGAAAATATTGCCAGCCAGATATCCGCTACGGTGGCCTACACCGGCCTGGTAGCCGAAATCGCGGACCGTCCGCGGCCGGCTGAAGATGGCACCTTGCCGGTGGTTCCCGCTGCCGGCCGCACCCTGAAGCGCAATTATCTCAAGGGGGTCAGTGTATTCAGGGGGGTTGCTGAAGGATACGCCCATTACATGCCGGAGACCATCGATTTCGACCAGGTGCGGTGCACCTATTCCCAGACCCCCGGCAATGAAATCGCCCGCCTGGAAAGTGCGATTGCCCGGGCCTCGGACCAGATACGTCATATCGCCAACCAGGCCAGGGAGCTTTCCCCCGAGGAATCGGCGATCATCGAAGCCCACCTGATGTTTCTTCAGGATAAATCCCTGAAGGATAAGATCGTCGGACATATCAATGACGGGAGCTGCGCGGAGTACGCCCTGAAACAGACCATTTATGGCTATGTGGAGATGTTCCGGGGTATGGAGAACACCTACATCAGCGAACGGGCCGCCGATATTCTGGATGTGGGGCACCGGGTGCTGGAAAATCTCATCGGCGGCGGAACCAGGGATAATGACCCCGCCCATTTTAAGCGGGAAACCATCGTGATTGCCGCCGATCTTTCGGCCATCGATCTGCTGGCCATCCGCCAGCCAAATCTCAAGGGGATCGTGCTGGCCAAGGGGGGGCGGACATCGCATACCGTGATTCTGGCAAAATCCTTTGAAATCCCCCTGGTCCTCGGGGTGGATGGCGTGCTGGAGACGGTGCGGGAAAATGATTTTCTGATTCTTGACGGCACTTCCGGGATGGTTTGTGTCAATCCCCCTGAAGAAATCCTTCGGGAGCATGACCTGCGCCTGGAAGAGCGCCGGGAGACCGTGGAACGGCTGGCCGGGCTTCGGGAGAAACCCGCTACTACCCTGGACGGCCACACCGTCCATCTGGGTGCGAACATCGGCCTGTTGTCGGATACGGACCTGGTGGAAAAATACGGGGCGGATCACATCGGTCTTTACCGGACGGAATTTCCGTTCATGCTGCGAAAAACCTTTCCCACTGAAACGGAACAATATGATCTTTACTGCAAGATGATTGAAAACTCGGGGGACCGGCAGGTAACCGTGCGCACCTTTGACACCGGCGGCGACAAATTTCTTTCTTACATGGATTATTCCAAGGAAAACAATCCGTTTCTGGGGTGGCGTTCCATTCGAATAAGCCTGGATATGGAAGATGTATTCAGAACCCAGATCCGGGCGATCCTCCGCTCCTCTGCTCACGGCCGGGTCCAGATGATGTTTCCCATGATATCGGCCGTATCTGAGATAAAACGGGTGGTGGCCATCGTGGATGAAGAAAAATCGGCGCTCAGGAAGGCCGGCATCGCGTTTGATGAAAATATTGCCCTGGGAATAATGGTGGAAGTGCCGTCCGCCGTTATTATTCTGGAACGGCTGCTGCAATACATTGATTTTGTCAGTATCGGCACCAATGACCTGGTTCAATATCTCCTGGCCGTAGACCGGAACAACAAGAAGGTCGCGGCCCTGTATAACGTCCTCCATCCATCGGTGATCGCCACACTGGGGGAAATCATTGCCACCTGCCAGCGGTTGGGAAAGTCCGTGAGCATCTGCGGCGAAGCCGCGGCCGATCACCGGTGCATCTATCTGCTGGTGGGAATGGGGATTACCAATATCAGCATGGCCCCTGCCGCCATTCCCTCGGCAAAACAGTTCATCCGCGCCATACGACGCTGCAATGCCGAGGCCTGCCTGAAACAGGCCCTGCCCATGGAAGACGCCGCCGCCATCACCGAATTCCTTGATGAATGCATTCGCAGGGAAATGATCGGGGCCTCCTGCGAGCTTTAAGGAAGTTTCTCCTCTGCCTGATTTCTTCGTGACGGCTTTGTAAAAAACCGTCCCTGCCCGGCTGCGCGGCAAGGGGCTGGGCACGTGTTGCTGTTCAGTATGAAGGCGGCGTTTGCGGATTGGCATAGCAGAACAGGCAGTTGTGAAAGCAGGGGTGTTTATCGTAACTGCCGATGTCAATGGAAACCTTGCAGCCGCAGCCCTGTGCCACCCGCTGACCGGTGTCCTTCCGGGTGGATATCTCTCCGCCGTCCAGTTCCATGAAAAGCGTGTTGGGAATACAGGCGCTGGGTGTGACCGATGATGTGGCGGGAAGAGCCTCTGTCAGCGCCTTTTCGCAGCAGGTATGCAGGGCCATTCCGCGGTTTTCAAGCTGGGACGCCATTCGGTTAATGATATGCACCTGTTTTTCAGGGTCCGGTGACACAAAGGTGACGTCCGGCATATGGGCGGTTCGGTTTTTTGTTTTTGCATAATTGTCCATGAAGCTGGTGATGCACCGGCGTATACCCGCTTCTGCCGCGGCATCGGCAATCGCGGAGAAGTCTTTCAGGTTGTTGGCCAGGTCGCCGTTCGCCGTGGTGTAGAAACAGATAGGGTCAAACCGCCAGTGGATTCGTTCCGGGCCGAACCGTCTCGCAATCTCGGCAAGCTGGGAAAGGCGGACGTCGAGCGGCGGCAGATTGGGCTCCAGCAGACGGTCTTTCGAGTTTACCGTAAAATTGAAAAAAAGATGATACCCCCGGCGGACAAGGGTTTCCCCGTAGCCCATGTCAAGAAAAGACCCGAAGTTTTTGGACCAGAACACGATGGTATGAACTTCATCGGGACCGGCCGGTACCTGGCGCACGGTTCGGTTGTAAGGGTTGACAACCTCAAAGGTTCCCTCCTTGATTCCTGCCATGAACCAGTCCATGTAAAAGGCGGGAATATCGGTGCGCCGGGAGGCGGAAATAACGGTTTTCATGTTTATGCCCCATCATCCCGGGGCTTCCCTTTTTCCCCGGGCAGACCGGGGAAAGTGATGACCCGGGCGTCACCGCTGTCGCCCCTGCCGCCGGCCGCCGTATCCCGGCCATCCTTCCGGGGAGTGTCCGATGACGATTCTTTGTCTTCGGATTTCTCCGAGGGGACCGGACTGACCACCTTTTCCATTCTCATCTTTTTACCGTCCATGGTGAATTCGGCGCCGTTGATATATTCCTCGCGCAATATCCAGGTGACGGTTTTCAGAGGTAGACCGAGAACCAGAAGGGTCACCTGGAACCAGTCTTTCTTGTGGTCCGCGGTAATGTGCTCCACCCGCGCAAAGATCATGGGCTCGTCTTCAAAATAAATCAGAACGATATCGTTTTCCTGTGTCATGGATTGTCTTCTCCTTTTTTTGAACCATCAGTAGACCATTCAATACAACAGATCGCCATTGTTTTCAACCGTTCCTGAAAAGCAGGCGCCAATGCGGACGGGCTAAAAATTGACAGATCCTAAGGAGACTGTGCGGTTATATCTGTTTTGCTGAAGAAGGCGGTCAGTCCTCCTGTATGTCTTTTGCGGCGGAGGATGGGGCGAAGCGTTCCCTGCGAAAATGTTCCCGGGCCTGGCGATAGCCGAGGTCGATAAGTTCCGCAGCCCGGTCAAATTCCAGCAGGCCCCCGGCCTGCCGGGAGATTTCGATGGTAATATCCGGCGGGTAAGCGGCCAGTTTCTGCCGGGCTATTGAGCTTTGCATAATATCAAAAGCGCGGCTGATAATGTCGTTAGCGCCCCAGTCGTTTTCCCGCTCCGCTGGTTCATCGTCATTGTCCTGGAAGGACTTGATAAAACGACTTATCTTTTCACGGAACCCCGGCTCTTCTGGTGGCGGCGACTGAACAGGCTCCGGCGGGTCGGATTTGCGCACGGAAGCACAAAGATTGACGGCGATGGTCATATCGGTTTTATCCCCGAAGGTGGGGGCTATGGGAACTGGGTTGAGGATGCCCCCGTCAATAAAATCCGTGCCGCTGCATCGAAACGGGGTAAAAAACAGCGGAAGTGAGATGGACGCCCGTATGGCATCAAACAGAGAGCCCGAATTGATCCAGATCTCTTTACCGTTTTTGATATCGGTTGCAACGGCCGTATAGGGCATTGATAAGTCCTCAATGGCCATATCACCCACGAGATCTCTCAGGGTATTGATGATTCTGTCGCCTTTCACCAGGCCGCTTTTCTGCCAGGAAATATCCATCAGGGCAACGATATCCCGTTTTGTAATGGCGCGAACCCATTTTTCAAAAACATCCAGTTTGCCGGCCGCGTAGATGCCTCCGATTAGCGCCCCCATGGAGCAGCCGGCAATAGAGCCAATCCGGTAGCCGTTTTCTTCCAGCCACTGAATGACGCCGATATGCGCCAGTCCACGGGCTCCGCCGCTGCCCAGTACCAGAGAAATTTTTTTGTCGTTTGGTGTAGTCATTATTAATGTCAATATGGCCCGGTTTTTTTTATAATATTCAGCAACCGGCTCCTTTGTTATACTCCATGGGGCAAGGTGTCGTCTTGTCTAAATCTAAACTCTTATTTTTGTTGTACCGGTGAGTTTTGTCAAGAACTGAATGGACATGGAGATGAAAAAGCTTGACAGGAGGGCCGGTCGCCTTTTATATCAACATATATGCTCAAAGACGATGAAAAGAAAATTATTGCGGCCATTCAGGGGGATATCCCCGTGACATCGCGGCCCTACAAGGCCATTGCGGAAGAAATCGGTCTGTCCGAGGAATCGGTGATCAGTACCCTGCAATCCCTTTGCGAGCGGGGTGTCATTCGGCGTTTCGGTGCTACCCTTCGGCATCAGCGGTCGGGAATCCGGGCCAATGCCATGGTGGCATGGTCGATACCGGAAGACCGCATCGCCGAAGTGGGGCAGCGATTTGCCGGCTTTAAAGCTGTCTCTCATTGTTACCGGCGGGATCCCGCGCCGACCTGGCCCTTTAATCTTTATACCATGGTTCATGCCACGGACGAGGCGGGTTGCCGCGACACCACCAGGGAAATGGCCACTGCCGTGGGCGTGGAAGATTACAAAGTGCTTTTCAGCCGGCGTGAGCTGAAGAAGACGTCCATGGTCTATTTTAATGACGAAGATGACTGATGGTTTTGCAAAAAGAGGCGCTCCCTCCGTTCTCTGTGTTAACCCCTGGATTCACGATTTTGCGGCATACGATTTCTGGGCCAAGCCGCTGGGCCTTCTGAGCCTGGCCGCGGTGTTGCGGCAGCATGAATTTCATGTTTCCTATATCGACTGCACCGACCGGTTTCATCAAAAGGCACTGAAAACAGATCCTGCTGCCCGGTGCGGCCGGGGCCCCTACCTCAAGACTCCCATTGACAAGCCCGCAGGGCTGGAACATATCCCGCGCACCTACAGCCGGTATGGCATTAAAAAAAAATGGTTTGCCGAATCCCTGCGAGACGTGCCCGTTCCGGATCTGGTCCTGGTAACGTCCATCATGACCTACTGGTATCCGGGAGTGCGGGAAACCATCGCCATGATCAGGGAAATGTTTCCGGAAACACCGGTGGTGCTGGGCGGTACCTATGCGGCACTGTGCGAGCCTCATGCCCGTCGTCACAGCGGCGCGGATACCGTGGCCGCCGGAACGTCTGAGAATAACATCCTGGAACTGGTCGGCAGATACACCGGATGGCGGCCGGACCTGCGGTTTGATCCTGGGGACATGGACACCTGGCCGTATCCCGCCCTGGATTTGGAAAACCGGCAGACCTGTGTGCCTCTGGCGACAAGCCGGGGGTGCCCGTTCTCATGCCCCTATTGTGCCGCGTCATTTCTGCATCCCGGTCCCATGCAGCGTCGATCCCCCGATTCGGTGGTGGCGGAAATCGAATTCTGGCACCAACAGCATGGGATTTGCGATTTCGTGTTTTACGATGACGCCCTTCTGGTGAAGGGGGAAACCTATTTTATCCCCATGGCCGAAGCCCTTATAAAAAAGGGGTGGTCCCTGCGGTTTCATACCCCGAACGCCCTGCATATTCAGGAAATTACCGAAAGGACGGCAACCCTTATGAAACAAATCGGCATGCACACCGTTCGGCTGGGGCTGGAGACCGCCGCCTTTGAGGACCGGGATGCTTTTGATGCCAAGGTGACCGCCGAAGCATTTGCCCGTGCCGTTGCCTGCCTGAAGCAGGCTGGGTTCAGGCAGGATCAGGTGGGTGCCTACCTGCTGGTGGGATTGCCCGGACAGGCGCTGGCCGAGATCGATGCGGCCATTCGCATTGTGGCCGAAAGCGGCATTACCCCGATCCCGGCCTACTATACGCCCATTCCCCACACACAATTGTGGCCCGCGGCGGTGGCCGCCTCGCCCTATGACCTGGCGGCCGATCCTGTTTTTGCCAATAACGCCCTGTTGCCCTGCGTTCCCGAGGGGTTTTCCTGGGAACTGCTGTCCCACATCAAGAAGCAGGTGGCGGCGGTTGGTGTTTGATTTTCAATATCGTCTTACTATCGGAAAAGTGGGGGAGGGACTGCTTTTCAATCCTGAATTCCCGAGAATTGTAACTATGATGGCAACTCTATCCCGAAGATATCCATTATCCGCCGCTGAATGCGAGTTGTTTCAGTAAAGACCTGCCCATATCGATTTGAATACTTAACCTTGACCAGAGATTCCATCTCCTCCATGACCTTCCTGACTGTGAAGTATTTAAGTTTTTCGTCTTTTTGTATTTCGGTGCGTATGGCGCTGACATATATCAGCGCCA
>JAXHVL010000005.1:0-21533 GCA_034189225.1 Thermodesulfobacteriota bacterium | reverse complement strand
TGCATCGAATAGATGCCGGTTTTTTCCGGGCATCTATTCGATGCATATATCTTCGTGCCCTTCGTGCTCTTCGTGGTAATAAATATCAGCTCAAATGAACCACGAAGCTCACGAAGAACACAAAGGGTGAGTTCAAGAACCATGTGCTTTCGTGGTTCGTGTTTCGAATTTAATTTTGAGTACCATTTTGAACCTGAGAAAGATGGTAATTTCAAGACGGAGCATTAACGAGTCTGTAGACCCGTATCACGGAAGGAACCATCTTGCCCGCTTTTTCCGTGCTTTTCTGTGTATTCCGTGGTTGATCAAACGGCAGCCGGTTAAAATTGAAAAGGCGCGGAGCAGCAGCCCCACGCCTTTTGTGTTAATATCAAACAATGTCATGATATTTTATAGTCCGCCGAACCCGTCCTCCGGCACTTCCAGGGCCGCCGTACAGGTGTTGCTGATGGACTCCAGCTTGCCGAGAGTTTCATATAGAACCGTGTTGGCAAAGAAATCCGCGGTCTTCACCTGGCCCTCGTAAAAGGACTTGTCCCCCTTTTTCGCCGATTCGATTTTGGGGGCTGCTACATTGGCCCGCCACAACAGCATCCATGCCATGATGGTGTCACCCATGGCGTGCAAAAAGGGCAGTGAATGGGCAAAGGCCTCCTTGATCTTACCCTCCATGGCGATGCCGCCCAGGTGCATGGACACCTCGCCCAGCCGTTTGGAAACCGCTTCCACCCGTTCGGCGATCTGGCTGGTGGCATCATTTTCTTTGGCAGTGGCCACGGTTTTGTTGATTTCATCCAGGAACGTCGCGAACACCTTGCCCTTACCCATGGGCATTTTCCGGCCGAGCAGGTCCATGGCCTGAACACCGCTGCACCCTTCATAGATTGCTGTAATCCGGCAATCCCGCATATACTGTTCCACGAGATATTCCTTGATATACCCGGAACCGCCCAGCACCTGCATGGACTGGGAACAGACATCAAATCCCTTGGACGCCAGGTACTCCTTAATCAGCGGGGTCAGTAGCTCAAAAAGGCCGCTATTCTTCCGCTTTTCTTCTTCATCTGTTTCATGAAGCGCTTTTGTGCCGGCTATACCGGTATAATAGAAGAAGCTGCGCATTCCGTCCACGTGAGCCTTCATCCAGAGCAAATTGCGACGGATATCCGGATGATTGATGATGGTAACCGACGGTGCGGAATGATCGGCGAAATTGGAGATATCCCGCCCCTGCACTCGCTCTCTTGCATAATTCACCGCGATCAGGTACGCGGCCGACGCATATGAAAAGGCCTGAAGACCGGTGGCCATGCGGGCATCATTCATCATTTCAAACATGATCTTCATGCCCTTTTTTTCTTCACCCAGGAGGTAACCGATGCATTTGCCTTTTGAGCCAAGGCTCATGCTGCATGTGGCGCTGGCATGAATCCCCTGTTTCTCCTCGACGCCGGTGCATACAATATCGTTCTTTTCACCCAGGCTGCCGTCTTCATTGACCAGGTACTTGGGAACCACAAAGATCGAAATACCCCTGGTGCCGGGTTCGTGGCCTTCGATGCGGGCCAGGACGGGATGGACGATATTGTCCGTCAGATTCTGCTCACCATTGGAGATAAAAATCTTGTTCCCGGTCAGCGAATAGGTGCCGTCCTCGTTTTTGACAGCGGAGGTTTCAATGGCGCCCACATCCGTTCCCGCCTGAGGTTCGGTAAGTAGCATGGTGCCGCCCCATTCACCGGACACCAGCTTGGGAACATAGGTATCAATCAATTCCTGGGTCCCATGATTATAAATCATCCCGGCGGTGCTGCATCCCAGGCTCGCATATGTGAACAGGGCCCAGTTGGCGGCTATGAAATATTCAGTGGCTGCCGCGGAAACAAACGGCGGGGCACCCTGGCCGCCCATCTCGGGTTCCACCATGAGGTTCTGCCACTCCCCCTCCAGCAGAAGCTTGCGAAGCCGTCCAAAAGATTCAGGGACGGTGACGGTGCCGTTGTCGAACGACACTCCTGTCTCGTCGCTTTCGGACAGCGTGGGGAGAATTTCTTTGATGGCCAGGGTTCTGGCTTCATTAATGATAAGGTTACAGGTTTTTTTGTTGAATTCCTTGTATCCCCCCTCCTTGAGAAACGATTCGCCATCGAGCTGTTCCCAGATGACAAAATCAATGTCCCGCCTGTCTGCCAGTTGTTGTGCCATAACCACCGTCTCCTTTCACTTTTTGTTTAAGTGCTGTATAATAGGCATATAACAGAAAAACTGAGCGTGCGTTCAGTTATAAGTTCGTATCATAGGACGCAACCGCATCAAAAGTCAAGAGGTTAATGGGGATAAAGGGACGGCACCATTTATGTCGGGGCACACAACTGGGGGTTTATCGCCGATCCCACCCTGTGCCGGAAGGGACACCTCTACGCACTGGTCGATGCGGGAGATCGGGCGGTCCCGGGATGGACGTTTGAAGTAAATTACTTCTTCTTCATGGCTTCCTGGAGTTTTTGCCCCAGATCGCTCATCCCGCCGCCGGATGCTTTCGAACCCCCGGCTTGCCCGTAGTCCTCCCGCTTTGCTTCAGGCGTTTGAGGGGATGCCGTATCGGCTACCGAAAGCGTCATTTTTTTTGCCGCCAGATCAACGGCATCGATGGCAACGGTGAGGCTGTCGCCGGTTTTCAGACGATCCACGGCGCCCGGGTCCGGTGCCAGGTCGATGTTCGATTTGGGCAGAAGGCCGGTGATGCCCGGCGCCAGGTTGATGAAGTACCCGAAATCCGCTTTCTTTTCGATGATGCCCACCACCCGGTGCCCCACAGGGAGCTGCTCCGCAACAGTCAGCCACGGATCGCCCTCCACATCCTTCATGCTGAGAGACAACCGCCGGTTGGCCGGATCAATGGATTTGACCATGAGCGACACGCTCTGTCCCGGCTGTACCTCGTCTTCCACCTTCATCACCCGTTTCACATGGCTTATTTCGCTGATGTGCACCAGGCCTTCGATACCCGGTTCAACCTCCACGAATGCCCCGAAATCCATGCACCGGGTGACTTTTCCCGTGACTTTGTCGCCGGGATGATACCGGTCCGCGGCCGTTTCCCACGGGTCGTCGGATACCTGGCGAACGGACAGGGCAATCTTAAGCCCCCCTGCTTTATCCGCGGCGGTCTCAATGGAAAGAATCTTGACCGTCAGGGTATCCCCAACGGACACCACTTCCGCCGGATCGCCTATCCGTGACCAGCTGAGTTCTGAAATATGCACCATGCCTTCAATGCCGGGTTGAATTTCCACAAAAGCCCCGTACGGCATAATTCGAGCCACCGTTCCCTGCATCACATCGCCGGGCTTGACCGTCTCGATAAACGCTTGCCGGGACTCGGCAAACTGCCGCTCAAGATGTTTTCGGCGGTTGACCACGATATTCCGGCCCCCGCCTTCCACCCGCTCGATCAGAAACTCCAGGGTGGTGCCCACATAGACTTCTGGGTTTTCCACATACCGGACATCGATCTGGCTGACGGGACAAAAAGCGGTTCTGCCCATGACCTGAACCCGAAACCCGCCCTTGCAGGTTTCAGTTACCTGTCCCGACACCGGGATTTTGTTCTTCTGCGCGTCATGGATCAGCGCGGTGTTTCCCGTTGCCCCGATCACCTTTGACAACCGGAGCTCTTCCTCTCCCGTGGAGATCACATAAAGCTCCAGGCGATCGCCTTTTTGATAAGGGAATTCACCATTTTCATCCACCAGTTCCGATTTTTCCGCAACCCCGTCTATTTTGCCGCCGGTGTTGAGAAAAACACTGTCTTGCCCAATCTCAAGAATTTCGCCGGTTACCTTATCCCCCACCTGAAAATCGGATGTCATGGCCGGCATATAGGATTCAAAAAGCGAGGCGAAATCCTCGGATACCGCTTCATTTTCATCGTCCCGGGGATTGGCGGGATCAGAATTGTTTTCCGTCATGAAAGTTTGCCTCCCTAAATAAAGAAATATCTATCTTCCCACCCTTTTACCAGTATCGAAAAGGACATGCAAGCAGTATCGGCAACATGCCCGGGACAGGTTGAAACCTGATCAACATATTGTTTTTTATTAACATACCATATTAACTGGACCGGGAAGCCGGTTTTTGATAATATTTTCGTTATGGTTGACACCGCCACAAATTTCTGTTGTAATAACAAATTTATACCATAAACAGAATTATGATTGTTTGAAGGAGGATTGTGAATTATGGGTAAGGACAAGGCAAAAAAGGGAAAGCCCATCGAAAAAATGACCGCCACGGAATTGCGGGAAGTGGCCAAGGATATCTCCGAAATCACCGGCGCCCATGGCATGAACAAGTCGGAGCTGCTGGATGCGATTCGCAAGGCACGGGGCATTGAGGGTAAAGGGGGTCAGAAAGACCTCTCCTATGTCCGTGACCTGAAGGCGGAAATCAAGTCGCTGAAAAAGGAGCGGGATCAGGCCCTGCAGGCCAAGGAG
Organism: Thermodesulfobacteriota bacterium; assembly: GCA_034189225.1. Classification (GTDB taxonomy): domain Bacteria; phylum Desulfobacterota; class Desulfobacteria; order Desulfobacterales; family Desulfosudaceae; genus JAXHTY01. The sequence goes on along the minus strand of JAXHVL010000005.1, from coordinate 17,037 downwards.
ACCGAAAAAGCGACCCGGCTGCGGCGCCGGATCAGCAGACTCAAAAAGAAAACCCGCCGGGCGGCGGCATAACACCGGCATGACCGATGATGTAAGCCGCGAGACCAAGGTGGCGTCACCGTGAACAGACACCGAACATCTCAGCCACTTCCGATCAAAGCGCTGGTGGACAGATTTATCGCATCACTGCATTCAGAAAAAGGCTATTCCGCTAACACCTGCCGGGCCTATACCGCAGACCTGGTGGGTTTCCTGGGGTTCCTGGCAGACAGCAGGATATGCCCGGCCGACACGATGGAAACCATAGTGCCGGCCAACGTGACCGGACTCGCCATTCGCGGTTTTCTGGGTGAACTGCACAGGCATAAAATCGACAAAACTTCGGTGGCGCGGAAGCTGGCGGCCCTGCGGACCTTTTTTCGGTACCTGGAAAAACGCGGGGAAATAACAGGCAACCCCACCGAGGGCATTCTCACCCCGAAAACCGGACGCAAGATCCCCGCCCACCTGTCGGTGGACGATATGTTCCGGCTGCTGGACGCCGTCATCGCCGACACCCTTCTGGAACTCAGAAACCGGGCGATATTTGAAACGATCTATTCCACGGGAATGCGCGTATCTGAAGCGGCGGGGCTGGACATCACCCATGTGGATTTTGCAGAAGGCATCGCCCGGGTTTTCGGAAAAGGGGCCAAGGAACGGATAGTGCCGGTGGGAACGAAAGCGCTGGACGCAATTAAAGACTACAGGCAGAAACTTTTTTCGGAAACCGGTATCGATGAAAGCGGCGGTGCACTCTTTTTGAACAAAAACCGGGGCCGGCTTTCAGCCCGTTCCATTGACCGGGCGCTGAAGCATACGGCCGCCCGATGCGGCCTGACCGTCCCCCTTTCCCCCCATGCGCTGCGGCATTCGTTTGCCACGCACATGCTGGACGGGGGCGCGGATTTACGGACGGTACAGGAAATTCTGGGGCACAAGAGCCTTTCGACAACCCAGAAATACACGCATGTGACGATCGACAAACTCATGGAGGTATACGATAATGCCCACCCACGGGGAAAAGGCGAATGACAGATTTTACGGCACGACCATTCTGGCCCTTCGGCACAACGGACAAACGGTTGTGGCCGGCGACGGCCAGGTGACCCTGGACACCACGGTGATCAAACACAAGGCAAAAAAGGTCCGCCGGATATATAACGATAAAATCGTGGTGGGGGTTGCCGGCGCGACCGCGGACGCGCTGAACCTTTCCGAGCGCCTGGAAGGAAAGCTGGAGCGCTACAACGGGAACCTCACCCGTTCGGCGGTGGAACTGGCACGGGACTGGCGCACTGATAAATACCTGAGGCGCCTTGAAGCCCTGATGGTGGCCGTGGACAGGGACAACATTTATCTGATTTCCGGCAACGGCGATGTTATCGAACCGGATGAAGGCGTAGTGAGCATCGGGTCCGGCAGTGTGGGCGCACGGGCCGCTGCCACGGCGTTGCTGGCCCATTCAACGCTGACAGCCGGAGAAATCGCGCAGGCCTCGATGAAAATAGCCGCCGACCTGTGTATTTATACCAACACCGACATCACGGTGGAAACCCTGTAATCCACCGGCAGCTTTAAGGACAATGATTGTATGAATGATTTAAAACCATCCGAAATTGTAACTGAACTGGACAAATATATTATCGGCCAGGGCCGGGCGAAGCGCTCGGTGGCCATTGCCCTGCGCAACCGCTGGCGGCGGCGCCATGTGGATGAGGACCTGCGGGATGAAATCGCGCCAAAAAACATCATCCTCATCGGCCCCACCGGCGTGGGCAAAACCGAAATCTCCCGCCGGCTGGCCAACATGACCGATTCCCCGTTTTCAAAGGTGGAGGCGTCCAAATTTACAGAAGTCGGCTATATCGGCCGGGACGTGGAATCCATGATCAGGGACCTGGTGGAGTTGACCATCAGCAAGGGCAAGGCCGAAGAACAGGAAAATGTAAAGGAAAAGGCCCGGGCCCATGCCGAGGAACGGATACTGGACCTGCTGCTGCCCAAACCTTCCGGCACCACCCGTTACGGGGAAGAAGAAGACGGGCCGGCATCCGAACTGCCAGCAGAAAGCCAGGGCGCGGACCGGGCCTCCACCCGGGAAAAACTCCGGGAGATGCTGCGACGCGGCAAACTGGACGACCGGTATGTGGACCTGGAGACCACGGATAAGAACATGCCCATGATGGAAATCTTTTCCAATGCGGGCATGGAAGAAATGGGCGTCAATTTCAAGGACATGTTCTCCGGCCTGCTGCCTAAAAACAAGAAGCGTCGCAAGGTCTCCGTCAAAGAGGCGCTGGAACTGCTGACCAATGAAGAAGCCCAGGATCTGGTGGACAAGGAAAAGGTCACCAGAACGGCCATCGAAAAGGTGGAGCAGTCCGGCATTATCTTTCTTGACGAGATCGACAAGATCACCGGCAAGGAAGGCGGCCACGGGCCGGACGTATCACGGGAAGGGGTCCAGCGCGACCTGCTGCCCATCGTTGAAGGAAGCACGGTCAACACAAAATACGGACCGGTAAAAACGGACCATATCCTGTTTATCGCCTCCGGCGCGTTTCATACGTGCAAGCCTTCGGACCTGATACCGGAACTGCAGGGCCGCTTTCCCATCCGCGTGGAGCTCGATTCCCTGGGACAGGAGGAGTTCGTCCGGATTCTGACCGAACCGAAAAACGCGCTGATCCTTCAGTATATTGCCATGCTACGGACGGATAGTGTCCATGTGACCTTCACGGATGATGCAGTGCACGAAATCGCCGGCATGGCGGAGGAAGTCAACACCAGCACAGAAAACATCGGGGCCAGGCGGCTGCACACGCTCATGGAACACCTGTTGGAAGATCTGCTGTTCGAAGCACCGGACCTTGCGGACAAGGCCATGACCATTGACAGGGACTATGTACAGAACAAGCTCAAGGACATCAAGGAAGACGAGGACCTCAGCCGGTTTATTTTATAGAAGGGTGAGTTATGAGGAGTGAGGGATGATGACACCCAACGTTGCGGACATACTGATTGAGGCCCTGCCTTACATACGCCGGTTTTCGGGCATAACCATCGTGGTGAAGTACGGCGGCCACGCCATGGTGGATGAGCAGTTGAAAAATGACTTTGCCAGGGACATCACCCTGCTCAAATTCATCGGGCTCAACCCGGTGGTGGTCCACGGCGGCGGCCCCCAGATCAACCAGGTGCTGGAACAGATGGGAATCGAGACCAGCTTTGTCCGCGGCATGCGGTTTACCGACGAGCCCACCATGGATGTGGTGGAAATGGTACTGGGCGGAAAGATCAACAAGGCGATCGTGGCCCAGATCAACCGCCACGGCGGAAAGGCCGTGGGGCTCAGCGGTAAGGACGGCGGACTGATCGCCTCGGAAAAACTGACCATCGTTCATGAATCCGAGGGAAACAAACCACCGGAAATTATTGATCCGGGGCTTGTGGGCCGGGTCACCCATGTGGAGCCCGGCATCATTCATACCCTTACGGGCAGAGGATTTATTCCGGTCATCGCACCGGTGGGCGTGGGACCGAACGGCGAAACCTATAACATCAACGCCGATCTGGTGGCCTCCGAAATTGCCGCTGCCCTGTCCGCCGGCCGCCTTATCCTGCTCACCGACGTGGACGGGGTGATGGATGCCGGGGGTAAACTGATCTCCTCCATTGATGCGGCGGCGATCCGGGAAATGGTGATAAACGGCACAGTGGCCGGCGGCATGATTCCCAAAATCGAATATGCCCTGGCCGCCCTGGAAAACGGTGTGGAAAAAGTACAGATCATAAACGGCGCAAAGCGTCATTCGGTGCTGCTGGAACTGTTTACTGACAGCGGGATCGGTACAGAGGTGATCCAATGAAAGAACAGACCATTAAAGAAAAAGCGGACATGGTATTTGCAAATACATATAAGCGCATCCCCCTGCTGATTGAAAGCGGGGCCGGATGCACAGTTAAAGACGAGACCGGCCGCGCCTATACGGATTTTATCGCCGGCATAGCGGTCTGCAACCTGGGCCACGCTCATCCGGCGGTCGTCGATGCCCTGTGCGATCAGGCGAAGAAGCTCTTTCACGTATCAAATCTTTATTACACCACCCCGCAGACCGAGCTTGCGGCACATCTGGTGGAAAAAAGTTTTGCGGACAGGGTATTTTTCTGCAACAGCGGCGCCGAAGCCAACGAGGCGGCCATCAAGCTGGCCCGGAAATATTTCAGTGACAAAGGGGAAACCGGTCGGTATCGCATCATCGCCATGGACCAGTCGTTTCACGGCCGGACTATGGGAACACTGTCGGCCACGGGCCAGGACAAGATCAAAAAGGGGTTCGAACCCCTCCTGGAAGGGTTTGACTTTGTGCCTTTTAACGACATCGAGGCCCTGCGCGCCGCCATGACGGCGGCAACCTGCGCGGTCATGCTGGAGCCGGTCCAGGGCGAGGGGGGCGTGGTCTGCTCCGATCCCGATTACCTGGCGGCGGTGCGAAAATTGTGCAACGATCACGGTGCGCTGCTGATTTTTGACGAGGTACAGACCGGCATTGGCCGAACGGGCAAACTCTTCGCACATGAGCACTATAACGTGCGACCGGACATCATGACCCTGGCCAAAGCGCTCGGCAACGGCCTGCCCATCGGCGCCATGCTTGCGACGGAGACGGCGGCCGCGGCTTTTGCACCTGGCACCCATGCCACCACCTTCGGTGGCACCCCCGTTATATGCGCGGCCGCCCTGGCTGTGCTCAAAACTATTGAGAATGAGGACGTTCTGGCCCACTGCCGGGAGATGGGTGATTATTTCCGGACACAGCTCACCGCACTGAAAAAAAAGCATGCCTGCATCCAGTCGGTTCGCGGCGCTGGCCTGCTCCTGGGGCTGGTGCTGATCATGGACGGCGCACCGGTCGTTTCGGCCTGCCTGGAAAAGGGATACATGATCAATTGCATACAGGAAAAAGTGCTGCGTTTTGCCCCGCCCCTCATCATTTCTCAGGCGGAGATCGACGGGCTGGTGGCATGCCTGGACGCTGTATTGGCGGATGCTGTTTACCGCAACCTTTAAAAAAACCACCTTTGCGGTCAGGATGGGTCGATACTGCTCGCCGGGCCGGAATCGTACGGGAGTCATATTTTGAAAAAAGACATCACAACCCTGCTCGATGTGAGCAAAGACGACTGCATGACTCTGTTTTGCCTGGCCGCCGAGCTGAAGGAAAGGGCGGCACTGGGGGTCTATGACGCTCCCCTGGCCGGCCGGGTACTCGGGCTTCTGTTTGACAAGCCTTCCACCCGCACCCGGGTGTCCTTCGAGGCGGCCATGTATAAGCTGGGCGGCGCCACCCTTTACATGAGCGCCAAGGACATGCAGATCGCCAGGGCAGAACCCGTTGCCGACACGGCAAGGGTCCTGTCCCGGTATATCGACGCGCTGGCCATACGGACCTATTCTCAGGAGCTGATCGAGAATTACTCCACCCACGCCGGCATACCGGTCATCAACGCCCTGAGCGACCTTTACCATCCCTGCCAGGTACTCAGCGACCTGATGACCGTTATTGAACAAAAAGGCGGCCTGGAAGGCGTTCATGTAGCATGGGTGGGGGACGGTAACAACGTGGCCCATTCATGGATCAACGCGGCGTCCATACTCGGCTTCGATCTCACCCTGGCCTGCCCGGAAAATTATATGCCTGATGAAACCATTCTCGGCAATGCCAGCCAATCCGGAACCGCCCGAATCACCGTGGTCAACGATCCGGAAACGGCGGTGGCGGACGCAAACGTGATTTATACAGATGTATGGGCGAGCATGGGCCAGGAGGCCGAACAGGCGGCCCGCCACAAACAATTTGAGCCCTTTCAGGTAAACCGGGAACTTGTGGACAAGGCGGCAACGGACGTAATCGTGATGCACTGCCTGCCGGCCCACCGGGGAGAAGAGATCACTGAGGAAGTTCTGGAAGGCCCCAGATCGGTGGTCTGGGACCAGGCCGAAAACAAGATGCACATGCACAAGGCGATTCTGAAAATATTGATTGAAAAAAACTAGGAGTAACACATATGAGGGACATCAACAAAGTGGTGCTGGCCTACTCCGGCGGCCTGGACACATCCGTGATACTGAAATGGCTGATTGAGACTTACGACTGCGAGGTCATCGCGTTTTCTGCAGATATCGGCCAGCAGGAAGAACTGGACCATATCGATGAAAAGGCCAAGGCCACCGGCGCGTCCAAAGCCTATGTGGATGACCTGCGGGAGGAGTTCGTGTCCGACTATGTATTGCCGGCCTTTCGGGCCAATGCCATTTACGAGGGGCAGTACCTGCTGGGCACCTCCCTTGCACGCCCCCTTATCGCAAAGCGCCAGATCGAAATTGCCGCGGCCGAGGGCGCGGACGCCGTCAGCCACGGGGCCACCGGCAAGGGCAACGACCAGGTCCGCTTCGAGCTGGGATACCTGGCCCTGAACCCGGACATCAAGATCATCGCGCCCTGGCGGGAATGGGATCTCACCTCCCGCACCGCGCTCATGGCGTTTGCGGAAAAGCACGGCATCGAAGTGCCCACCACCAAGGAAAAACCATACAGCACGGACCGGAACCTGCTGCACATCAGTTACGAGGGCGGTGTCCTGGAAGACCCCTGGAACCCACCGCCGGACGACATGTTTACCCTCTCCGTCTCGCCGCAGGAAGCGCCGGACGAGCCTGAAATCGTGGACATCGCATTTCAAAAGGGAGATCCCGTTCGGATTAACGGCCAGTCTCTTTCCCCGGCCGAACTGCTTGCAGAACTCAACCGGCTTGGCGGCAAGCACGGCGTGGGCCGGGCGGATATCGTTGAAAACCGATTCGTGGGCATGAAATCCCGCGGGGTTTATGAAACGCCCGGTGGAAGCATCCTCCGGATAGCCCATATGGCCATGGAATCCATTACCATGGACCGGGAAGTGATGCATCTGCGGGATTCCCTGATTCCCCGATACGCAGAAACGGTATATTACGGATTCTGGTTTTCCCCGGAAATGCGTGTGCTTCAGCAGATGATCGACAGCACCCAGGAAAACGTCACCGGCGATGTCCGGATGGAGCTTTACAAAGGCAACTGCCGCGTGCTTGGCCGCCGATCGGACAAGTCGCTTTACAGCGAGGACTTTGCCACATTTGAGGACGACAGCGTTTACAGCCAGAAAGACGCAGAAGGGTTTATCCGGCTCAACGCTCTGCGACTGCGGCTGAACAAGCTGCTATCGGACAGACAGTAAGAACACTCACCGCGGAGGCGCGGAGGGCGCAGAAAAGGGAATTGGCCACAGACCCACCACAGACGGACACTGACACTTATTGGTCCGTTTTTTTCTGTGCGGGTCTGTGGCTGATATAATATTTGACAATCGTATTTTTTTAAACGAGGCGAGCATGATGGACAAACCCTGGGACGGGCGATTTTCCCAGCCCACAGACAAACGGGTAGAACAATTTACGGCATCGGTGGATGTTGACAAACGGCTCTATCGGCAGGACATCGAAGGCAGCATTGCGCATTGCCGGATGCTGGCAAAACAGGGGATTATTGAAAACGCAGATGCCGACGCCATCACGGACGGCCTGGAAAAAATCCGGCAGCAAATTGAGGCCGGCACCTTTGTCTTTGAAAATGCCCTAGAAGATGTCCACATGAACATCGAGAGCGCCCTCTATGACAGAGTCGGCCCGGCGGCCCGCAAGCTTCACACCGCCCGGAGCCGCAACGACCAGATCGCCCTGGACACCCGGATGTATCTCAGGGAGGCCTCCCGGGATATCATCGAAGGCCTGGCCGCCCTCAGGCGGCGGATTACCGCATTCGCACGAGCCCACGTAGAGGTGATCATGCCGGGCTACACCCACCTGCAGCGGGCCCAGCCGGTCCTGTTCGCCCATCATCTCATGGCCTATTATGAAATGTTTACCCGGGACGCCGAACGGTTCAGGGACGGGTTGAAACGGATCAATGTGATGCCCCTGGGCAGCGCGGCCCTGGCAGGCACGTCGTATCCCATCGATCGCGACTTTACCGCCGGCATGCTGGGATTTGACCGGATCTCGCCCAACAGTATGGACGCGGTCTCCGACAGGGACTTTGTCCTGGAATTTCTTTCCGGGGCCAGCATCTGCATGGTTCACTTTTCCCGGCTGTGCGAAGAACTGATCATCTGGTCATCCACGGAATTCAACTTTATCGAAATCTCCGATGCCTTTTCAACGGGCAGCAGCATCATGCCGCAGAAAAAAAACCCGGATGTGCCGGAGCTCATCCGGGGAAAATCGGGCCGGGTTATCGGCGACCTGATGTCCATGCTGACGCTTATGAAATCTCTGCCGCTGTGCTACAACCGCGATATGCAGGAAGACAAAGAGCCGCTTTTTGATGCGGTGGATACCCTTACGGCATGCATCGACATCTGCCGTGAAATGATCGGCAATATCCGTGTCAATTCCGACATCATGCGGAGCGCCGCCCTGGCCGGTTACCTGAACGCCACGGACATGGCGGATTATCTCGCGGAAAAAGGAATGCCCTTCAGGGACGCCCATGCCTGCGTGGGAAAAGCAGTGGGGTATGCCATTGCCAAGGGCAAGGAGCTGCATGAATTGCGGCTGGAAGAGCTGACCCGGTTTTCCGACACCTTCGAGGCGGATGTGTTTGATGTGCTGAAACCGGAGCAGATGATCGATCGGCGAAGCACGTTCGGCGGCACGGCAGAAGCCAATGTTGCCACAGCCATTGCGGCGGCGGAAAAAACCCTGGAAAAAGAGGCGGCCGATGGCAGCGCATAAAATAACAGGGTATCAGCCATCCTTCCGGGTTTATTCATTGGGCCTCCTGATTTTGCTCGTGCTCTGCGGCTGCGGCAGAAAGGCCATGCCCCTGCCACCCGGCGCCTACATCCCTCCTCCCGTTAACGACCTGCAGGCAAGTCTCGCAGAAGACCAGGTGGTGCTGAACTGGACTTTGGCCGATGGCGAAAAGGCCGTGGACCGGGGACTGGATTATTTCAGAATATTCCGGTCATCACGTGACCTGAGGGATGCTGAAGCGTCGTGTCCCGACTGCTCTCGTTCCTTTACAACTATTGCCCGGGTGCGTGTGGATGATCTGACCATAAGCGAATCAGGTGCCCTTGCCGGCCAGTACACAGCTACCGTCCCACCCGGCTTTCATTATACTTACTATGTGAGGGGTTATTCATCGGGCGGTGTTGCCGGCCCACCTTCAAATCATGCGGAGGTCACGCTCGGGCCGGAAACCGGCCGGCCATCATCGGGAGAAACGCAATGAAATGCTATACCGCTTATCTGTCAATGGGATCGAACATAGGGGACCGGACGGAAAACTGCACCCGGGCAATTGCAACGCTGGCCGCCACAGACGGCATCACGGTTTGCCGCCAGTCCCGGTTTTTTTATACCGAACCGGTGGGATATGTCCACCAGGACTGGTTTGTCAATGTGATGATAAAAGTCGATACCACTCTTGCGCCGGATGCCCTCCTGAAGACCCTGAAGGCCATTGAACGGGAAAACGGAAGAGACCCCGTGGGGCTTCGTTTCGGCCCCAGGGTGCTGGATGTGGATATTATCTTTTATGAGGACATGGTGGTCAACGAAACGGACCTGACCATCCCCCATCCGCGAATGCATAAACGACACTTTGTTTTACGGCCGTTTTGTGATATAGACCCGGAAGTTATCCATCCCGTTTTTAAAAAAAATGTGAGGCAACTGCGGGACGCCCTGAACGAAGAGAACCAGGCGGTGTTGGTTCATGAGTAGCACAGCCGGAAACACCAGGAAATGAGCAGACTGATGATAAGACTATTGCTGTTGATAGGCCTGATTTACCTTTTACACAAGGGACGGCGCGCCTGGCTTGATTTTAAACGGTCGATGCATGAATCCATGCAAGAAAAAGAAAACGGCGGACGGACGGAGCAGATCAACGACATTATGGTGCAGGACCCCTATTGCAAAGTTTACTTCCCCAGAAATGAGGGGATACGGTTAAAACACCAGGGTGAAGATCTTTTTTTCTGCTGTGAGGAATGCAGGCAGAAATTCCTGGAGCATAAAAGATGATGCGTACATTAACATTAAGGAGGTTATATGAAATTTTTTATCGATACGGCAAATATTGAGGAAATTAAAGAAGCCGTGCGGATGGGAATGGCGGACGGCGTCACCACCAACCCCTCGTTGATCGCCAGGGAAGGCGGCGAGTTTGAAACCATTATCAAGGAAATCTGCCAGGTGGTTGACGGCCCCATCAGTGCCGAGGTCATCAGCCTGGATACGGATGGCATGGTGAAAGAGGCAAGAGACCTTGCCGCCATCCATGAAAACATCGTCATCAAGATCCCCATGACCGTGGATGGCTTGAAGGCGGTGCGTATTCTCACCGATGAAGGCATCAAAACCAACGTCACACTGGTGTTTTCACCGCTCCAGGCCCTGATGGCGGCCAAGGCCGGTGCCACCTTTGTCAGCCCGTTTGTGGGCCGTATAGACGATCTGTCCGCGGACGGCATGGGGCTGGTGGAACAGATCGTGGATATTTACAACAACTACGGGTATGAGACCGAAGTCATCGTGGCCAGCGTCCGGAACCCGCTTCATGTTCTGGAGTCGGCACTGCTGGGCGCGGATATCGCCACCATCCCCTTCAAGGTACTGGACAAGCTGGCGGCCCATCCCATGACGGACAAAGGCATTCAGGCGTTCCTGGATGACTGGAAGAAAAAGGATAAATAAGTTTTTAGGGATGAGTTGTGAGGAATGAGGGGAAACAGGGCGCGCCCCTCACAACTCACAGCTAATTCAACCACAAGGAGACGAGGCGTGAACATTTCATTCATCAAAAAATCCCTTCAGGACCCGAACATACTGACCCTGTCCCGCATAGCGGCAAGCCCCCTCATTGTCATCCTGCTGCTTTTCCCGATGAACCGCTTTTCCATGTTTCTGGCCGCCCTGGTGTTTTCTGCAGCCGCGATAACGGATTATCTTGATGGTTTTTTTGCCCGCAAATACGGCCAGGTATCCAATTTCGGCAAAGCCATGGATCCGCTTGCGGATAAGTTTCTCATGTCATCGGCGTTTATCATGCTTAGTGCAAAAGGGTTGATTCCCGGCTGGATGGTCTGTGTGATCGTTGCCCGGGAGCTGGGCATCACCGGCATGCGGACGATACTCGTCGAAAAGGGCGCGGACATCTCCGCTTCTATCTGGGGAAAACTCAAGACGGTGTTTCAAATCGCCGCCCTTATACCTCTTCTTCTGCATTACCGTTACTTCAGCATAGACTGGCACACGGTGGGTACCGCGCTGTTATGGGTGGCGGTTATTCTGACGGTCATTTCAGCCATTAATTATTTTCTGGCGGCCAGAAAATTTCTTGAGAACTGACTTTACATTCCCTCAAAAATAAGTTATACTATAATGTAACAAAGTTCAAAATTGCCATTGCACCTTGATCAATCATTATTCTCCATAGACCTGAAACCGTTAACGCAATCATTGAAACAAAATGAAAAAACGACTCACCTTTTTCTTAGCCAGTAATTCAGGGGCACCGGTCAGGCAGATTACAATCCCCAAAATTGCCATAGGGCTGGTGGGGGGCTTGGTGCTGCTCTGTCTGTTGGCCATTGGTATTGTTTTTATCGATTATATCCATCTGAAGAAGAAGTCTTTCCAGGTCCATCAGTTGTCGGACCAGATTTCCACTCAGAACAATGAACTGGCCGGACAGCGCTCAAAAATCAAAGAATTTGCCGGAAAAATCAATACCTTGAAGACCAAACTGTCCACCCTTGACCAGTTTGAGCAAAAAATACGGATCATTGCCAATATTGAAAAGGATTCGGACGCGGAAAACGTCTTCGGCGTAGGCGGTTCCATTCCCAGTGATATCGACACGAACATTTCCCTTAAAGAACGGCATAACGCCATGCTACGGGAAATGCATTCCCAGCTGGATATCCTGGATGCGGCTTTTATCCGGCAGCAGGAAAGCTTCTCGTCGCTGCTGGACTACCTGGAAGATAAACGCCGGTTGCTGGCCTCCACGCCGGCGATCCGGCCCATGAACGGCGGATGGGTGACATCACGGTTCGAATACCGGAAATCACCGTTTACGGGCCGCCGGGAATTTCATCACGGCCTGGACATCGCCGCCAGAATCGGCACCCCGATAATGGCATCAGCCGACGGCGTCGTTATTTACAGCGGTCGTAAGGGATCGCTAGGAAATGCTATTATTATCGATCATGGCCACGGCATGGTGAGCCGTTACGGCCATATGAGTAAATGCCTGAAAAAACGGGGCGAAAACGTCAAGCGGGAAGATATCATCGGGAACGTTGGCAACACCGGTCTTTCCACCGGTCCGCATCTCCATTACGAAATCCGCATCAACGGCGTTCCCGTCAACCCCGAAAAGTACATCATCAATTAGGCGGCATCGATGAAAATCGCTGCTGTCCAGATGACCGCCACCCTGGGGGAAGTCGGGAAAAACCTGCAATCCACCCGGCATCTTGCCACCAGCGCATTGCAACAGGGCGCGCAGATGGTCATTCTTCCTGAATTCTTTCCATCGGCCATGGGGTTTCATCCCCGCATGAACACGGCCGCACGCCCCCTTGACGGTGAACCCGCCAGTCTTCTGCTTGAACTTGCCCGGACCCATGACGGGGTCATCGGCGGGTCCTTTATCGCCACCCGAAAAGGCGGCACTTTTAACACCTTTATCCTCGCCTTTCCCGACGGCACCCTTTACACCCACGACAAAGACCAGCCCACCACGTGGGAAAACTGCTATTATCAGGGCGGGGCAGATGACGGCATTCTGTCCACCCCCCCTTGGCAACATCGGCGTTGCCCTTTGCTGGGAATTTGTACGCGCACGAACCGCCCGGCGGCCGGACAATCGGTTTGCCCATTGACACATCTGCTTTATTACCGCATAATCAGGCTGTTAAATTCGATTTTCATCCGACAAAACCGACAATGCGGGAGATGCGGACACCATGAGCCATGAAGTAACGCTGTATGACCGACTCAGGGAAAACGAAGAGATAGCCCGAAAATTTTATGAAGTAGAGAAAAAAATACTGACGATTCTGCGGTTCAAGGATCTGTTTGAAGTACTTCTGACTGAAATCCGAGGCCAGTTCAACGTTCCCTATGTATGGCTGTCATTTATTGAAAGCAGCGACACGCTACATCTGATTGAATCCATAACGGATATGGATACCGACCTGCAACCCAGCATCAATATCGTGGATCAATCCGCCTTTTACGCCCTGGTGGGGCGGCAGACCGAGCCGATTCTGGTCAATGAAGACCTGAAACCATGGTTCAAGCTGCTGCCCGACGACCGGAACTACCTGGTTAAATCCCTTGCTATCGCGCCCATCACCATGGATGGAGAGATCATCGGCAGCCTAAACCAGGGAGACGCCTCCTCGACCCGGTTTCAACCGGACATGGACACATCCCTGCTGGAACAGCTTGCCACCAAGGTCTCCCTCTGCCTGTCCAACGTTACGGCCCACGAGAAGCTGAAATTTCTCGCCTATCATGATCCCCTCACCGGCCTTCTCAATCGCCGGGTAATGGAAAAAGCGCTGATCCGGGAAGTAAACCGGGCCAGACGTTATCACCTTCCCCTGTCCGTCATCTTTCTCGATCTGGACTACTTTAAAACCGCAAATGACACCTACGGCCATGAAACCGGCGATTTGCTGCTTATCCACCTGGCGGAAAACCTCTCTGCATTATCCCGGGAAACCGATATCGTTGCCCGCTTTGCCGGAGATGAATTCGTTATTATTCTGCCGGAAACCGATGCCGTGTATGCCACCAGTCTGATGGACCGGGTAAAGACGCACCTGGACGAGGCCCCCATGATACGAAACGACGGAACCGCTATTACCGTTTCCATCAGTTACGGGGTCGCCGCCATTCAGGATATTGATCCGGACAATGAAAGCCCCGCCATGCTGCTGAAAAGAGCCGACGAGCGCCTGTACATCAAAAAAGCGGCCAGGGATAACGATTCTGTGGAAAAATCCCATTCAGCGTGAGCCAATATTTTCGCCTACGAATTCACACCAATATACACGAATCAGAAAACAGCGGACAATATTTTTTCATTGACGTAAACCCCGCCTTGCATTAGTGATTACTATAAAATCAGAATTTAACAACCACTCCACAAACGCAGCAGGGAATTTGGGTCCATGGCCGAACAAACCGCCCCACAGCAGGAACAAACAGAATCCCGGCACCGGTATTTCGACATTCATCCCCCGGTCTTCTGGCCCTCCGCCATTCTGGCGGTGGCGTTCATCGCCGTCACCCTTTTGGTGGGCGATCCCATGGAAACCATTTTCGCCGCCATCCAGGGCTTTATTTCCAACAACTTCGGATGGTTCCTGGTGATGGTGGTCAATATTTATCTTCTGTTCATGCTCTTTATCGCCTTCAGCAGATTCGGGGAAATCCGGATCGGCGGAAGAACCGCTGTACCGGATTTTTCCAGACTGTCCTGGTTTGCCATGCTCTTTTCCGCGGGCATGGGCATCGGCATTCTCTTCTGGAGCGTGGCCGAGCCGGTCTATCATTTCATGGAGCCGCCCTATGGCGAAGCATCGACACGGGGTGCCGCCGAGGTCGCCATGAAAATCACTTTTCTTCACTGGGGGCTGCACCCATGGGGCATTTACGCCCTGGTGGGCATGGCACTGGCGTTCTTTACCTTCAACCGCGGACTGCCCCTGGCCATCCGCTCCATCTTCTACCCCCTTATCGGCGACCGGGTCCACGGGATCTGGGGCGACCTGATTGATCTCATGGCGGTCCTGGCCACACTGTTCGGGCTCGCCACGTCGCTTGGTTTCGGCGTGCAGCAGGTCAGCGCAGGTCTCAACCATCTTTTCGGCTTTCCGGACACCACCTGGATGCAGGTTCTGCTGGTGGCCTGCATCACCTTTGCCGCAACCCTCTCCGTTATCTCCGGTATAGACCGCGGCGTAAAACGCCTCAGCGAAATCAACCTCAACCTCAGCGCGGTGCTGCTGGTGTTCATCCTGGTGCTGGGGCCCACCGTGGCGGTGCTGGACGCTTTTGTGCAAAACACCGGGGCCTACCTGGAATCGTTTTTTAGCATCAGCTTCTGGACCGAAAGCTACAGGGACAGCACCTGGCAGAACAACTGGACCGTCTTCTACTGGGCCTGGTGGATTTCCTGGTCTCCGTTTGTGGGCATGTTCATCGCCCGGATATCCAGGGGCCGGACCGTTCGGGAATTCGTCCTGAGCGTGCTCATCATCCCCACCCTGCTCACATTTCTGTGGATCAGCGCCTTCGGCGGATCGGCCCTGTTCATCGAACTGAAGGAAGCGGGGGTTATCGCCGGCCCGGTCAAGGAAAATGTGGCAGTGGCCATCTACTATCTGCTGGAACAATTCCCCCTGGCCGCCATCACCAACTTTGCCGCCGTGGTGCTGGTCATCAGCTTTTTTGTCACTTCATCTGACTCTGGCTCCCTGGTGGTGGACGCCTTGACCTCGGGGGGCAAGCTCAATTCGCCGGTGGGGCAGCGAATCTTCTGGGCCGCCATGGAGGGCACTGTGGCTGCAGTACTGCTCATCGGCGGCGGCCTCGGGGCGCTCCAGACCGCTTCCGTCACCACCGGCCTGCCCTTTGCAGCCATACTCCTGGTGATGGGATACAGCCTCTGGAAAGGCTTGAAAACCGAGCATGAAAACGAAGAATTACGGTCAAAGGCCGTGGAACGGGAGTCCTATCAGGACCTGATCCATCGATTGATAACCCGGAAAGAAGGCCGGGCAACCGAAGATGCCGATGCCGGCACCGGTCCATACCGACCGGAACAACAGGAGTAATATCGCCATGGACAAAAACGCCCCATCCAAAGCATATCAGCCCATCGACACCATGCTGGTCTGCCTGGATCTGACCCAAATGGACCCGTTTCTGATCCGTTATGCCGGATTTATGGCCAACCTCCTGGCCCCCCGTACCGTCACCTTTCTGCATGTTATCCAGGCCTACGACCTGCCGGACAGGGGACAGAAAAACTTTCCTGACGTGGACTCCGAACTTCAGGATATTGTCCGCGAGAACATGAATCAGTCGGTCAAAGCCAATTTCAAAGAAAAAATCCAGTGGAAGGTGGCAACCGGTGTGGGGCATGAAGATGCGGCCATGGAAATCATCCGTTACATTAAAGATAACGCAGCGGACATTACACTCATCGGCCAAAAGCCCGGCCAGGACCGCCGTGCCCGCTACGGAAAAAAAGTATCCGCCGAAGCGGCCTGTGACATTCTTTTTGTGCCAAGGGACGCCGCCCGACGGGTGGATCCCCTTGTTTGCGTATCCGACTTTTCAGAGGCCGGCACCAGGGTGTTCGAACGGGCCCTGGACATTACAAACACCTCCGGGGCCAGGCTGCTCCCCTACTTTATCACCGACCCCACCCGGGCCTATTTCCCGGCCACCACCAACCGGAGCACCCAGAAATACAAAGCCAACTGCCGGAAAACCTATGAAACGTTCCTGAAACCATACGGTCTTAACCCGCAATCCCTGCCCTGCCTCATTGAATCCGGCGATCCCACCAAAAGCGAGGCCCAGATCATCTATGCCGCCGCCGAAAAACGGGACGCCGGCCTGATCCTGGTGGGCGCCCGCGGCAGCACCCGCATCCCCACCTCCCACCTCGGCAATCTCTGCGAATCCTTCCACCTCATGGAAAAACAGATTCCTGTAATGATCGTGAAGCAGGCATAAGGTTAGGGTCTGTCAAAAAATAACTGTTACATTCGGTTGCCGCTTCATCCCGTCCAGCGGCGTTGCGCTCCTTGCGACATAGACTTACTATGCCTCAGTCGCGCGCCTTGCCGGACGGGCGA
>JAXHVL010000049.1:0-3253 GCA_034189225.1 Thermodesulfobacteriota bacterium | reverse complement strand
TTTTGTTTCAGTTAGTGCCCATCCATAAATTGCTATTTTGCCCGATTTCTGCGTCAGGCTCAAATTTTAATCCTCAAAATACGCAAAGTATTCCTCCGGTTAAAATTTTCGCCTTCCTTGAGCTCGACCAAAATATCTAATTTCTGGACGGACACCAGTTAAAGCTGTTGGCCGAATGAAGCGCTTCGCCCCCTCTCCCCTCACAACTCAAAACTCAAAACTCACAACTCAAAACTCACAACTCACAACTCAATCAAACCCCTCCGATGCATAATCTTTCAGTTCCCCATCCACCGGCCTCACCGTAATCAGGCATTCAGTATCATCCAGTGATTCCACCAGGGGAATTCCCGTTTCCGGCCCCATCACCATCAGCCCTGTGGCCAGGCCATCGGCCATCACGCAGGAATCCGCGACCACCGTTACACTTGCTACCTTATTATCAACCGGATAACCGGTTTTCGGATTGAGAACATGACTGTATTTTTTACCATCGATGACCACATAATTCCGGTAATCGCCGCTGGTGGCAACGGCCTTGTCCGAAACTGTCACCGTACGACGGATATCGGTAAATTGTGCCGTATCCTCGGGCACATTCACCCCCACCCGCCATTGCTCGCCGTTTTTCTTTACGCCGGCGGCATAAACCTCGCCCCCGATTTCCACGATAAAATCGGCAATCCCCTTGCGCTTCAGCAATTCAGCCACCTGGTCCACCCCATATCCCTTGGCGATGGACGCCAGATCCAGGATCAGACAGGGGTCTTCCTTGATCACCCGGCCCGTCTCGATCTTTATGCCGGAAAACCCTACACAGGCCAATGCGTCTTTAATCGCCCCGGCTTCGGGAACCGCCTGCGGAATCTCCGTGCCATTGAATCCCCACAACTTTACCAGTGGCCAGATCGTCCCGTCCCAGGCCCCGTTGGTCAGTTCATAAATTCTTCGGGCCACCTTCAAAACGGCCAGAAAATCCCGGGAGGCGTCGATGCCCCTTCCCGCTTCGTAAACGGCATTGAACCGGCTGATCTCACTGGTGGGCATATAGGTGGACATGCTCTTGTTGATCCCGGCCAGCCGGTTATCAACCGCCTTTTTGAGGCGGCCGGTGTCCGTCCACAGGCCGGTAACCACCGTAATATGATAGACGGTGCCCATGGTTCTGCCGGAAAAGGATGCCTCTTTCTGAAGGCCGCAACCGGCCGTTCCCACTGCCATCAGCAGCAACACCGCAACCAGCCACAGAGGCCGCTTCAGACCCAGGGGCCTTTTCTCTTCTCTGCGCCACACCATTAACACCTTCTCAATAGCCATTTTTATAAATCCATACCCGCACAGGCGGCCGCTGAGGTTTCACTTTCGGTAAATTTTCGCAGGCGCTGTGTGCGGATTCTGTGGTTCCATCTTTTTTTTCGTTGGTGTATCATAACAGGTTGACTTGAATATTTCACAACATTTTTTGTGGTCTGGCGGAATGATGGACTCGTAAAAAGCGTTCACCCCCGCCGCGGCGTTTTTGCAGCAAGTAACTTGCGCGAGGCTTGGTTTTTTACCGCTGTTTGTATCTAGTGTCCGTCCAGAAATTAGATATTTTGGTCGAGTTCAAGGAAGGCGAAAATTTTAACCGGAGGAATACTTTGCGTATTTTGAGGATTAAAATTTGAGCCTGACGCAGAAATCGGGCAAAATAGCAATTTATGGATGGGCACTATCTAAAACGACCCATTTTTCTTTCATACTTTTCTTTGATCGCCCAAAGAAGATGGTCTCGTAAAAAGTCAATTCTGGGACGGCAAAGTAAAAAGTTACGTGCATGGAGAAATTATGACTGCCCCCATCTATCTTGATTACAATGGCACGACACCCCTTGACCCTGCGGTCCTGACCGCCATGCAGCCTTTTCTGGAAGCGGCGTTCGGCAACCCTTCCAGCAGCAACTGGTACGGCATCGCCCCCCGACGGGCATTGGAAACCGCCCGTGAGCAGGTGGCTGCGCTGCTTTATTGCCATCCCGACGAGATTCTGTTCACCAGTGGCGGTACCGAGTCCAACAACCACGCCATCATGGGAATCGCACAGCTTATGCAGGACCGGGGCCGCCACATTATCACGTCCCGGGTGGAACACCCGGCGGTAATGGAAGTCTGCCGGTTTCTTGAAAGCCGGGGATATGTTGTCACCTATATGCCGGTGGATGAGACTGGACGGGTCGCGCCTGACGCGGTGGCTGCCGCCATCCGGCCGGATACCATTCTTATTTCCATCATGCATGCCAATAACGAGGTGGGAACGGTTCAGCCCGTGCCGGAAATCGCCGGGATTGCAGCGGAAAACGGCATATGCATGCATACGGACGCAGCCCAGTCCGCGGGAAAGATTGTCACCGATGTCAATGCGCTCGGCACCCCCCTTTTGAGTATCGCCGGCCATAAACTCTACGCGCCCAAAGGCATCGGCGCCTTGTATATCCAAAATGGACTTAATCTGCCGCCTTTTTGCCACGGGGCGGGGCAGGAGTCCGGCAGACGCGCGGGAACGGAAAATGTTCCGGCGATCGTCGGGCTCGGCAAAGCCTGCGAGATCGCGGCCCTGCAGATGGATACGGCACCCGTTGAAATGGCCCGCCTCCGCGACCGCCTGCAGGCAGGGATCATGGAGACCATTGAAACAGCCCGGGTGAACGGGCATCCGGAATACCGGCTCCCCAATACGTTGAGCATTGCCTTTTACGATATGAAAGCCGACCGGATTCTCGAATCCATCGGCCTTGATGTGGCGGCCTCGGCCGGTGCAGCCTGTCATTCGGATGCCGTGGCCATTTCTCATGTTCTGACGGCCATGGGGATTCCACGAAAATGGTCACAGGGCACCCTCCGGTTCAGCGTTGGGCGAATGACAACCCCGGGGGAAATCGAGCGGGCCGTGACCGCGATCGTGGATGCGGTGGCCGGGTGACACGCTGATTTTCCAAATATTTTACGGGCGTTGAAAGCCACTTAGTATTTGAGTTTTTTTATTTTTTTATTTTTTTCTTGACCATATTTCTGTAAATTAGTTATAATACCCGGATTAGATTAGGTTAGTTAGTGTCCATCCAGAAATTAGATATTTTGGTCGAGTTCAAGGAATGCGAAAATTTTAACCGGAGGAATACTTTGCGTATTTTGAGGATTAAAATTTGAGCCTGACGCAGAAATCGGGCAAAATAGCAATTTATGGATGGGCACCAGTTAGGAGATATCCTTGAAAA
>JAXHVL010000048.1:0-32144 GCA_034189225.1 Thermodesulfobacteriota bacterium | reverse complement strand
TATCGCATCTGCACAAAAAGACAGGCGAGTTTCTGCCCGCGCCGAAAAAACCGTTCCTGCGAGGGTAGCCGGAGGCCAAGCTGCGGGGCGCCCTTTCTTTTGCATACTTTTCTTTGGGCGAACAAAGAAAAGTATGAAAGAAAAATGGATCGTTTAGTACATCTGTTATTGATACCGACAATAAATCGGCGTGAAAATTACTCGCCTTTAAACACCGGATCTCGTTTTTCAAAGAACGCGGTAAATCCTTCCACCGCATCCTGGGAACTGGATACTGTCTTGGTGCCTTCGAGTTCGGTTTTGAGGCCCTCATCAAAGGTGAAATCTTCGCCGGTGGAAACGGCCTTGAGCACGCTGGCAACGCCCAGCGGGGGCCGATTGATCAGTTTTTCAGCCATTTCCCGGGCATCGTCCATCAGCTTGTCAGCGGCGCACACCTTGTCCACCAGGCCGATTTCCTGCGCATCCTGGGCCTGGAGCCGCTTGCTGAAGAGAATCAAGTCCAGAGCCTTGCCGCGGCCGAGGAGCTGGGCCATGCGCTGGGTGCCGCCCCATCCGGGGATAATGCCGAGGTTCAGCTCGGTAAGCCCGATCTTTGCCTTGGGCGCATCGGACATCAAACGGAAATGACAGGCCAGGGCCAGTTCGCAGCCACCGCCGAATGCAAACCCGTTGATCGCTGCAATGATCGGCTTTGTATAACGGAAAATTTTGGTCCATACCCGCTGGCCCTCCTCGCCGGCCTTGGCCGCGTTGGCGGCGTCACTGACGTCAAAACCGGCCGAAAAGGACTTTTCGCCGCTGCCGGTGAGGATAATCACCCGCACATCCTTATTCTCGGCCATTTCATCAAAAGCCTTTTCCAGTTCCTGAATAGTGGCCAGGTTCACCGAGTTTACCGGCGGTCGATTGATGGTCACCGTCGCCACAGAATTGTTCACATCGATTGTCAGATTTTCATACGACATGTCGGACCTCCTCTCAAATTCACGATTATCATCATTCCTACTGATGGTTAAAAAAATGAATTATCAACCATTGGGATCCAGAAGTCAACCGCTTAACCCAAAGAACCTGAATTTTTTTCCTATTGGAAGAAAAAAAAGCGCCGGCAGTTTTCTGCCGGCGCTTTTTATCAAAAACCTGAAATCAGGCCATACCCGATTTCGAATATCCAATTTCAAATATCCAAAGCCACTCCTATCCGCCGAAAGACGCCTCCTCGATCTCCACGGCCGCGCCGCTGGTATCGAGAATGGCATCCAGTTTACCCTGAGTTATCGGCAGAATGGCATTCATGAAATATTCGGCTGACTTGATCTGGCCTTCGTAGAATGCAGCATCCTTGGATTTTTTCTCCAGGGTCTGTGCCGCCACCAGGGCCCGCCACAGGAGCATCCAGGCCATCACAACATCGCCGGAAGCTTCCAGGAAAGGATGCGCATAGGCAAAGGCATGGGCAAGCTTTTCGGACATGGCGGTCTTGCCGAGATGTTTGCCGGCCTCGCCCAGCTTACCCAGCGCGGCTTCGGCTTTTTCCGCAAACGCCTTGACGCGGTCATTGCCCTTGGCTTCATCGATGGTTTTCTGGATCTCACCGAACAGGTCCATGACCAGCTTGCCCTTTTTCATCGCCATCTTGCGGCCCATCAGGTCCATGGCCTGAATGCCGTTGGTGCCTTCGTAGATCATGGTGATCCGGCAATCGCGAAGATACTGTTCCACGGGGTATTCCTTAGTGTAGCCGTAACCACCGTATATCTGAACACCGTGGCTGCAGATATCAAAGGCCTTGTCCGTGCCATACCCTTTGGCGATGGGAGTGAGGATTTCAACCAGATCCTGATATTTTTCCCGCTCTTCTTCGGTTTCGCCGATATTGGCCATATCCTGGCAATAGCCCACATAATACATCAGGCTCCGCAGGCCTTCCACCCAGACCTTCATGTTCATGAGCTGACGCCGCACGTCCGGATGCTGGATAATCGGCACACCGCACTGAGAGGCGTCCTTGCCGGCGGTTATCGCCCGGCCCTGAATGCGTTCCTTGGCATAGTTCAGCGCCGACATATACGAGGCCGACGCGCAGACAAACCCCTGAAAGCCGACCAGCAGGCGGGCCTCGTTCATCATCAGAAACATCTCGCGCATGCCTTTGTTTTCTTCACCGATAAGGGTGCCGATGCAATTGTTCTTTCCGCCGAGGGTCATGGTACAGGTAGAGCTGCCGTGAATGCCCATCTTTTCCTCGATGCCGGTGCAGGCGATATCGTTGAATTCCCCGAGGCTGCCATCCGCATTTACCCGGTATTTGGGCACGAGAAACAGGGAAATCCCCTTAGTACCGGCGGGCGCACCTTCGATCCGGGCAAGCACCGGATGGATGATATTTTCGGTCATGTCATGCTCACCGCCTGAGATAAAAATCTTGGTGCCGGAAAGGGAATATGTCCCATCGTCGTTTCTCACCGCCGTGGTGGTCAGTGCGCCCACATCCGATCCCGCCTCGGGTTCGGTGAGCAGCATGGTGCCGGACCATTCGCCGGTGTATAGCTTCTTCAGATAGATGTCCTTCTGCTCACGAGTGCCGAACTCTTCGATGAGCCGGGCCGCCCCGTGCGTCAGGCCGGCATACATCATGAAGGCAAAATTGGCGCCTATGAGAAAATCATTGGCCGCACGGGAAATCAGCTGGGGCATGCCTTGACCGCCTACATCCAGGTCTTCGGTCATGGCGGTCCATTCTCCTTCCCGCAACAATTTATAAGCCCGGTGAAAGGACTCCGGCACCGTAACCTTGCCGTTGTCAAAGGTAACGCCGATTTCATCCCCTTCCTTGTTGGTGGGAAAAATTTCCTTGAGCGCAAAATTCCGTGCCTCTGTTACAATCAAATCGATGGTTTTCTTATTGAACTCGGCAAACTTCTCGTGTTTGCTCAGGTCTCCGGCCTTTAACTGTTCATGAAGAACAAAATCAACATCCCGTCGATCTGCAATTGTCTGTGCCATAGCCATTCTCCTTATGGTGACTTTAAAATAATTTTATCCCTCACCACTCCCTATCCCGTTGATGAAAAGATCCACCAGGGCGTCCGCCTTTTCCTCCAGATCATACTGGCCGATTGAATGCAGCCAGGTATTGATCACCTCGTCCACTGCGCCGAGAATATACCGTTTCACAAGCCCGGTATCAAGTCCTTTGCGAAAGGTCCCTTCCTGCTGCCCCAGTACAAGGATCTCCCCCACCAGCTCGAAATACATGTTGGTGATATCCTTTATGTAGAGCTCAAAATACCTTATCTGCCGCGCTTCGGCCTGAAAGACCATCGCCATGTTCCGGTCTTTCTGAAACTCACGCAGATGAACACGGATGAGATTCAGCAGCTTGCCGCGGGCATCATCGCTTTTATCCACCTCTTTCCGGAATTCGTCAAACACATGCCGGGTCTTGTAATTAAAAAAATGCAGCAGAATATCATTTTTGTTTTTGAAATAGAGGTAAATGGTGCCGTCCGCCACGCCGGCAGCCTTGGCGATTCTCGAAATCGTGGCGTTAAAAAACCCTTCTTCGGCGACCACGCCGATGGCGGCCTCTAGTATTTTATGATATTTATCCGGATTTACTGTATTTTCCGCAGGATTTTCCATATAAACACAACCTGTATTTCCCTGGTTTGGCCACAGCAATGAATGAGTATTCATTCATTAAACACCATCCTTCCCCTTCTGTCAAGAAAAATACCTGCGTTCAAGAAAGGCGATAGCCGTATCAGGAACAATTGTTGGATCGGAGGTAACAAGTCCATCATCCTGCCCTGTTATACAAGGCATCATTGCGGGATTCACCAGTGTTGCCCCCCAACGCTGGCCCGACGCTACGCCCAATGCTACACAATGCTATAATGATCAATCAGGTCTGTTCTTCGATCACCGCAACCGCCTTATCAATGGCCTGCTCCAGGTGTTCGGGCTGCCCCCCCCCGGCCTGAGCCATATCCGGACGGCCGCCGCCGCCGCCACCCACCTCGGCCGCTGCCGCCTTGATGATGTCCCCGGCCTTGAACCGGCCGGTCAGGTCTTTGGAAACGGCCACGATCAAAAAGGCCTTCTTCCCGGCGGCCGCACCCAGCACCACGATGCCGGACTTGAGTTTATCCTTGAGCTGGTCGGCCAGATCCCGAAGCGCCCCTGGATTATCCGCGGCAACCGTTTTTGCGATGACCTTGACACCGTTGATATCCCGGTGCTCTGCTTCTGCCGAACCGCCGCCCACGGAAGCGGCCGCGAGTTTGGTTTTTAGCTGGGCCACCTCTTTCTCAAGGGCACGGGATTCGGAAAGCATCCGCTGGATTCGACCCACCAGCCCGGCAGGGGATTCTTTCAGCACACCGGCCGCCTCATGAAGCCGGCGCATGTTTTCCTGAAAAAAGGCTACCGCGCCGCTTCCGGTCAGGGCCTCGATCCGACGAATGC
This sequence comes from Thermodesulfobacteriota bacterium, assembly GCA_034189225.1. Classification (GTDB taxonomy): domain Bacteria; phylum Desulfobacterota; class Desulfobacteria; order Desulfobacterales; family Desulfosudaceae; genus JAXHTY01. The sequence goes on along the minus strand of JAXHVL010000048.1, from coordinate 27,671 downwards.
CTGAGGCAACACTGGCTTCCGAGACAATGGTAAACAGACCGATATCACCGCTATGCCGGGTATGGGTACCCCCGCATAATTCCTTGCTCACATCCCCGATCGCGATGACCCGCACCGTATCCCCGTATTTTTCCTCGAACAGGGCCGTTGCCCCGGTTTCCAGTGCCTCGTCCATGTCCATTTCATTAACGGTTACCGGGTAATTCTCGCGAATCCGATCGTTGACGAACTGTTCGATCCGGTCCAGGGTTTCCCGGTCCAGGGCGGAAAAATGCGTGAAATCAAAACGCAGCCGTTCCGGGGATACCATGGACCCGGACTGTTTCACATGGTCGCCCACTATGGAACGCAGCGCAGCATGAAGAAGGTGGGTGGCTGTGTGATTCAGGGCCGTGGCCGTTCGCCGCGATTCATCAACCGCCAGTTGCGTGGTCTCACCTCTTTTGATCGTGCCGGAAACGACCCTGCCCTTGTGGATGGTGATCATTCCAGTGGGATCCTTCACTGTATCTGTCACTTCAATCTCGCCGGATCGTCCGATAATCCGCCCGGTATCCCCCACCTGGCCGCCGGACTCGCCGTAAAAGGGCGTGGTTTCTGTCACTACCTCAATTTCGGCTCCTTCGCCCACTTCATCGGCTTGCGCTCCCTCATTGACCAGGGCCAGGGCCGGCGCCTCGACCGTCAGGGTATCATACCCCACAAACGCCGTCTTCACCCCCTGGGCGAAAAGGGCCCGATAGGCCTCAGACAGGCCGGAAAAATCGGCCACGGTTCTGGATTTTTCCCGCTGCTCGGCCATGGCTCTATTGAACCCCGCCATGTCCAGGGTGATATCCTTTTCCCGGACCACGTCCCGGACGATGTCCACGGGAAACCCGAAGGTATCGTATAGTTTAAAAATCACATCCCCCGGGATTTCGCGTTCTCCCCCGGCCGCCATATCCGCCAGGGTTTCGTTCAACAGCCGCAGGCCGTTGCCCAGGGTTTCAGAAAACCGCATCTCCTCGTTTTCGATCACGCTGGTGATAAAGGCCTCGGCTTCCTTCAGCTCGGGATAAGGCTCGGCCATCATGCCCAGCACGGTACGGGCCGTGTCGTGCAGAAACGGCTTGACCAGTCCCATGCTCCGGCCGTACCGGATGGCCCGGCGCATGATGCGCCGCAGCACATACCCCCGGCCTTCGTTGGAAGGCAGCACACCGTCGCCGATGAGAAAGGCCGCGGCACGGCTGTGATCGGCGATCACCTTCATGCAGACATCCGTCTGTTCATCGTCGCCGTACCGTTTTTCCGCAGCCGCTTCGATGGTCTGAATGATGGGCAGAAACAGGTCGGTTTCGTAGTTGGTGCGGGTATTCTGAAGAATGGCGGTGATCCGCTCCAGCCCCATGCCCGTATCGATGCTGGGCCTTGGAAGCGGGGTCAGTTCGCCGTCGGCGTCCCGGTTGTACTGCATGAAAACCATGTTCCATATTTCAAGAAACCGGTCGCAGTCGCATCCCACCTGGCAATCGGGGTTACCGCACCCATAGGCTTGCCCCCGATCGATATGGATTTCACTGCACGGACCGCAGGGCCCGGTATCGCCCATGGACCAGAAGTTATCCTTTTCACCGAGCCGGACAATGCGGGATTCAGGCACGCCGATCTGATCCCGCCAGACCTTATAAGCTTCCTCATCGTCATGGTAAATCGACACCCACAGGTGCTCATCGCTGAGCCCGTAACCGTTCACCAGCAGGTCCCAGGCATAGTCAATGGCCTTTTCCTTAAAATAATCGCCAAAGGAAAAATTGCCCAGCATTTCAAAAAACGTGTGATGCCGGGCGGTGTATCCCACATTCTCCAGGTCGTTGTGTTTGCCCCCGGCGCGCACGCACTTCTGGGAGGTGGCGGCGGTGGTATAATCACGGCTTTCCTCGCCGATAAACACCCGCTTAAATTGCACCATGCCCGCATTGACAAACAGCAGGGTCGGGTCCGCCTGGGGCACCAGGGAGGAGCTTCTCACGATTCGATGATCATGTGCCCTGAAATAATCCAGAAATTTTTTCCTTGCCTCGTTACCTGTCATTCACAACCTCGTTCTGCCGCGATCCCGCCGGCCGCGTCATCCGTTTCGGCCGGCAGGTCCAGTGATTTTCTCTATCCCAATGCCGTCCGCCGGCCTCCTGTGGTTTTGAAAGGCCATCAGGCCTTGGCTGCTTCGGATGCCTCCTCACCAGCATCATCCGCACTGTCCACCTTAACATCGGTAAGCCCAACACTCTCCCGTATCTTGTTATACAACTCATCAAACACATCGGTGTGGTCTCGGAAATACTGCTTCACATTCTCGCGCCCCTGGCCGATCCGCTCGCCGTTATAGGAATACCAGGAACCGCTCTTATCGATAATTCCCTGTTCGACACCCATGTCGAGCACCTCACCGGTCCTGGAAATGCCTTCCCCGTACATGAAATCAAATTCCACGTTTTTAAAGGGCGGGGCCAGCTTGTTTTTTACCACCTTGACCTTGACCCGGTTGCCGATGACATCCTGTCCCTCTTTAATGGCGGAACTCCGCCGGATATCCAGCCGAACAGAAGAATAGAACTTCAGCGCATTGCCGCCGGTGGTGGTTTCGGGATTACCGAAAAACACCCCGATCTTCTCCCGGATCTGGTTGATGAAAATCAGCGACGTGTTTGTCTTGCCGATGATACCCGTGAGCTTCCGCAGCGCCTGGGACATGAGACGGGCCTGAAGCCCCATGTGGGAATCTCCCATCTCCCCCTCGATTTCGGCCTTGGGCACCAACGCGGCCACAGAGTCAATCACCAGTATATCGATGGCCCCGCTGCGCAGCAGCATATCCGTAATTTCCAGGGCCTGTTCTCCGGTATCCGGCTGGGAAACCAGCAATTCATCGGTGTTTACGCCCAGGTGCCTGGCATAGGTCGTATCCAGGGCATGCTCCGCGTCGATAAAGGCGGCAATCCCCCCCTTACGCTGCGCCTCGGCCAAGGTATGCAATGCCAGCGTTGTCTTTCCGGAGGATTCCTGGCCGAATATCTCGGTAACCCGGCCCCGCGGAATCCCGCCAACCCCCAGCGCCTTGTCCAACGCGATAGACCCCGTGGAAATGGCCGGTACCTTGATCACGGACCCATCGCCCAGTTTCATGATGGCACCCTTGCCGTATTGGCGTTCTATCTGCGTCATTGCAGACGCAACGGCCTTGGCCTTATCTGCCGCATCACCACTCATATTCGCCTCCTGATTAATAATATTGATAATCCTCGATCATGCATTCCCCAGGTGGAACCTTTCCAGCACCGTGTAAACCGGGCCGGACGGCTGTAAATCGCTTTTATATAAGATCAGCCGGTCCATGGCAAACTCTCTTGACTGAAAATCCAGAAACGGCCGCATGGCATCAGCCAGCCGCCCTGTATCCACCCGCCCCTTTATCCGACCCATGGTAATATGGGCGTTAAACCGTCGATTGTCTTTTTCAAACCCAGCCTGCTCAAGCCGGTCGTCCAGAACATCATGGCACCGGATCAACCCGGCGGTGTCGCCGGACAGTCCGACCCACACCGCCCGGGGCCGCCGCATATCCGGGAATGCTCCCGCGCACCGTACACGAACCGTCAGCGCCGGCACCGCCTGAACCGCTGCCGCGGCCGCCTTTTTCACTTGCGCCACCCCTCCGGCCGACACATCGCCCAGAAACTTCACCGTCAGATGCAGGTTCTGTCGGGCCACCCACTTGACATTCAGGTCATGTTCCCGGATTTTCTGCTGAATATCACCGACCGCACCGGCCACATCATCTGGAAGATCAAAAGCCAGAAACAATCGGTTTTTGCCGGGATTATACTCCATTGTCCCGTCCATTAGCAATCATATTAAAAAACCACCCTGAGAATAACATTTGCTATGAGGCCGGCCGCCACATCATCGGCCACAATACCCCATCCGCCGGGCAGTTTCTTGTCCAGCCAGCGGATGGGAAACGGCTTGGCGATATCCAGTCCCCGGAAGAGCAGGAATCCGGCCAGAACCGGCCATAGCGTAAACGAAATCCCGGCAAGCGCCACCATCACACCGGCGATCTCATCGATCACGATACATCCCGGATCCCTGGTGCCGATCTGCTTTTCCGCCTGGTGAGAAACCCAGATGGAAAGACCCATAACCGCAACAAGGATCGCCGGCACCGCCGGAAGGGGCGCAAGGGAAAGCAGAAAAACGAATATCAGTCCAACGGCAGTACCGAAGGTGCCCGGTCCCACCGGAATTTTGCCCGAATAAAACCCGGTGGCCAGCATCATGATGATATGTTGCAGGAATGTCATGCAACGCTTGTATAATGGAGGGGAATTGTTGTCAAGTGATCAGATGATGGCTTCGTAAAAAGCTTCCAACCCCGCCGCGGTGTTTTTGCAGAAAGTAACGTATTATGGCGGGATCGAAAGATTGCTTCGCCACTTCTACCTTTTCGTGATCGTAATCGTCTGCCGTTTGATTAACCACGGAATACACGGAAAAGCACGGAAAAAGGGAGCAAGATGGTTCCTTCCGTGCTCTTCCGTGTATTCCGTGGTTAAAAAAGGTGCTTTGATTTTGAATGAATTACCACGTTAAGTTCCTTGGAAGTCCAATATCTGTGTTGCGCTGCATCTCTCGTCATGTCACGTACGACTAAGTACGCTCCATTCCTCGAGATTTGCGCGCCTTGATCTTGAACTTTTTACTGGTCTCACTCAAGGTTAAAGCCCCCGCCTTTAGGCGGGCAGATTTATCACTCCCGTTTAATGTTCTATGCATATATCTTCGTGCTCTTCGTGGTAATAAATATCAGCTCAAATGAACCACGAAGCTCACGAAGAACACGAAGGGTGAGTTCAAGAACCATGTGCCTTCGTGTTTCGAATTTAATATTGAGTACCACTTTGAACCTGAGAAAGATGGTAATTTCAAGACGGAGCATTAACGGGTCTGTAGACCCGTATCCCGGCTTTCAGCCGTTTGTTTCAACCCACCGGCTTCTAGCCGGTGGGTTGTTGAGTTTGCCATCCCAAATTCGACTTTTTACGAGTACATCATCAGATGGCTTTTCAAAATTTCGTTCCGGCTGATTTTTCCACTGCCTTATAGACCTTTCCAATCGGCATATTCTTCTCCATGGCAACGGCCCTGCATGACTCGTATTCGGGGGTTATCCGGATACCACCATCCGGAAGGATAATACGTTTGGCCGTTACCGGTCCCAGCGGGGTGGACACCGTTATTGATGTCCGGGCGAGCATCCGCCGGTCGGCCTTGTAATACCGGACACCGATGGACGTGGTTTCCATAAGTATCCGGGCGATAACGGCATCCCTTTGCTGCGCCGCGCACAAGGTCTGCAGCAGAGTGCCGGGCCGGTTCTTTTTCATGTACACCGGCATCATGTAGACATCCAGGGCGCCGTCCGCAAACAGCCGGTCCATGACATGGCCGAACATCTCCGGAGACATGTCATCAATACAGGTTTCCACGATCTCCACGGTATCTTCCGCCAGAGCATCATCGGCCCCGGCGAACCGGCCGGCCATGACCCGCAGCAGGTTGGGCAGGGATTGGATTTCGCGGGTTCCGGCGCCGTAGCCGGTTTTTTCAATGGTCATCATGGGCATGGGCCCGAACCGTGAAGCCAGCGTGGTAATAATAGCCGCGCCGGTGGGGGTTACCAGCTCATGGGGGACAGCGGTGCCATAAACCGGCACGTCTTCCAGTATCCGGACGGTGGCCGGCGCCGGCACCGGCAGCACTCCGTGCCGGCATTCCACGCTGCCCGTGCCAAGAGCCAACGGGGAGGCGATCACGTGCCTTACATCCAGGTATTCCATGCAAAGCGCCGCGCCCGCGATATCCACAATGGCATCCACGCCGCCTACCTCGTGAAAATGGACCGTTTCAATATCGCCACCATGGACCCCGGCTTCGGCCCGGGCGAGCCGCTCAAATATCGCCAGGGCGATGGTCCTGGACCTTTCAGGCAGAGCACTTTGAGATATCAAGGTCCGGATGTCCCGGTAATTCCGGCCGTGCCCGTGGTCCGCCCCATGCTCGAGATCCGTTACATCCACCTTGCGGGCGGCAATTCCATGCCGGGTCAGTGACCGCTCGGTGATATCAAACCCGTCGTGCAGCAGGGACGTGAGGGTTTCCTTCAGCCACACCACCGGCACCCCCAGGTCAACAAACGCCCCCAGGGTCATGTCCCCACTGATACCGGAATTGCAGTCAAAGTAGAGGTCGATGGACATTTGCAATCCTTACGTCAATGCTTCAATGGCATGTCCTGTCCTGACATACTGAAATAAAAATTTGGAATTAGAAATTGGAAATTCTCCCCCCTTATCAAATTTCTATTATCCAATTTCCAATATCCTCTTCTTTTTCAAACCCCATCCCGAGGCACACTTCACAATCTCCACCAGCAGCTCCGTCGCCCGCACCATATCGTCCAGCGCGACAGTCTCGCGCACCGTATGCATATCCTTCATGCCCGTGCCCAGCACACAGGTAGTGATACCGTTCTGAAAAAAAATATTGGCGTCCGAACCGCCGCCCGATGCCTTTTCCGTGAGTTCCACACCCAGGTTGGCCGCGGCCTTCATGGCGGTCTGCACGACCGGATGATCCGACGGCACAAAAAAGCTTTTAAAATCGGTCGCCACATGCACATCAACAGACGGAACCCCCTCGTGGCGGGACTTCCGGGCCGCTTCGGCCACGGTTTCCCTGAACACCGAAACGATTTTATCGGTAATGGCATCCAGTGCATCGTCCCGCTGGCTTCTGGCCTCGCCCGTCACCCTTACTTGCGGGGGCACGATATTGGTGGCCACGCCACCCTCAATACCGCCGATGTTAAAGGTGGTGGCATCATCCACCCGGCCGGGTTCCAGCTTTGCAATGGCCCTGGACGCCACGGCAATGGCGTTGACCCCATCCTCGGGATGGGCCCCGGCATGGGCGTCTTTGCCATGGACAACGAATTCAAACCGGTTTGCCGCTGGCGCCCGGGTTACAATGCCCGCAGGGTCCGATGCATCCAGCATATAGCCGTACCGGGCCGATACCCGGCTGAAATCAAAATGCTTGGCCCCCTTCAGTCCGATCTCCTCGCAAACGGTAAACACCAGCTCCAGCGGGCAGAAACCATCCCCGCTTTCAGTAACCTGGCGCACCGTCTCAATAATAATGGCCACAGCGCTCTTATCATCCGCCCCGAGGATGGTGTCCCCTTCGCTTGAAAACACCCCGTTCTGCAATACCGGCTTGATATTGCTGCCAGGGGTCACCGTATCCATGTGCGCGCCGATCAACAACGGCTCCCCATGGCCTTTGCCCTTGAACCGGACCACCAGGTTGCCCGTATTGCCCCCGAGCGACTCGTCCGCTTCGTCGATCTCCGTTTCCGCCCCCATCACCCGGAAAATGCCGGCAATAAAATCGCACACTGCCCGCTCATCCAGGGACACGCTGTCGATCTTCACCAGCGCCTCAAATGTCTCTGCCAGTCGCTCCCTGTTTACCATTTTTCTGCCTTCTCGTGTGTACATATCCGTTATTTCCTGCCACCAAGCATGCAGTACGATACCAGATACCCGCCCATTTGTAAAACATATGCGCCTGCCCACACCGCAGAAAACATCCGACCTCAGAGGGGTCGGCTTTGGTTATCCCTATAAAGGGATGGTTTATAATCTGAACTCACCCTTCGTGTCCTTCGTGAACTTCGTGGTTCAATTGCCTGGCGTTGATTACCACGAATAGCACGAAGGTCACGAAGATAGATGCATCGCATTGCCCCGGAACACTCCGGTATCTGTTTTGATCATTGGAACATTTGATATTCGGATTTGTTTCAAATTTCGAATTTCGCGCTTTGCTCCTTACCGGCATAGCCTTTTATCGCTGACCTGGCCCAGAGGACCAGGTTTTATTGACTGAATAAAAAACCTCTTTCATCATCTATGCTCGATTCCCAGACTGAAAACTGTTGACACCAGCCCCGTCCCCTATTACCTTTTACACAATGATGCGGAAGTGCGCAGCGTTCTGGTGATGCTCCCGGACTTCAAATCCGGTGTGGGGCGCTAACACCGTCCCGGGTGGGTTCGATTCCCATGCACTTCCGCCATTTTTTATTTAATTTCAAATAGTTAACTTTTAAAAATAGTCACCAAATAGTCACCACTTTTTACAAATCCGCTCTTTTTTTCTCTTCTTTTATTTCATCTTTTTTCATATTACTTCCAATTAAAATTATAAGCAAAATTAAGACTTTTTCATCTGTTTTATTATTAATTTTCCTGATTATATATGAAATAGCAAAACAAACCCTTATTTCATAGATTTTCATATCAATATAATAAAAAAAATAAGCAAAATTAAGACTTTTTCATCCTTTTTCATATCAAAGAATATAAATACATATGAAAGCAATATATTTTAATAATTATACTGAAAATACTGAAATATCAGGAAAATACACACAAAGGAGAATATAATAAAATGACAAACCAAAATAATAACCATCTTGGGAATCTGATAGATTGGATTACAGACTTGCTCATAGATAACCCAGGGATATTGACTGAGGGTATACAAGGTAAGAATGCCAGGGAAGAATCACAACTAATAGAGGCGTTCCAGAATAAGAAGGACTATAATAATCTGGTTAAACTGCTTGAAGGATGAATAGATCGCCTGAACCTTAGAGAATCAAAGTATTATAAACAATGTAAAAATTGAAAAGACGATTTGCAAGACTTGACAGAGGGAAAACGACTCAATGAAGCTATTTTGAATGAGTGGATTTCAAATATTAAAAATGGGGGAAATCAGTAAACATATGAAAAATCTATATTTATGACATGTAGAATATGCAAACGCCCGTCAGCTGGATAAACAGGGAAGGCCAAAGCGGTTTAAAGCAAATATTATTGGTACTGACGAGACCGATTGTTTTTATTTTCTTGAAGCCAAAGTAGGTAAAGGCGCTATTACTGGTATCTCATATGATAAGACCGCTGTACATGCCCTAACACCAAGCATTTGTGAAGAGATAATAATTCAAAATATGGAACTGTATAATAAGATAAAACAAATTAAAGAAGCAAATAAGAAACAAGAAAAAAAAATCAGTGAAACATGGATACAAAGAAGCAAGCAAGACGATGTTGAAATTGACAAGGCCTTATCAAATGGTTCAAGAAATAATAATAAAGAATCTGCTAGAAATATATGAGGGAATTAAAAATGAATAATAAAAATAAAAAAAGAATCACAGTCAATATATATGATTCTGATTATGCTTACCTGATTAAGTTTTGTACTGATCATGATGTTACAATCTCAAATCAGATCAGAATCATATTAAAAAGGTGATGTGATTATCAAAGGGAAAATGAGAATAGAGATTAATATAATAGGATATTTCCCAGGGAAAATGAGAATGACCTAATACCAGATTAAATGGATTTATGGAATTATATTATATATATGACAACAGGATTCTATATTATATAATTTATCCCCTCCATAGAACCCACTTGATAGTTTAACATTTTTTTTTAAAAAACCTAACAAAAAATAAAAAAAAATTCAAATGTCAAGAAAAATATTAAAAAAGGAAAAAAAAATGCAAATAAGTATTAATTTTGATGATAATTTAGCTCTACTATTGCTTGAAGTGTACGAATCACAAGAGGTTATAGATGATAGCTTTGAGGATTGACTAATATCAATGTTCTATGGTGGTGTGTTCTCTCAATATCCCGCCATTGGATTGGGATATGATACAAATTGCTATGTTGAGCTTGATATAAATACAAATAAATTCAGTATATTAAAAAAATACGACTTTAAGGGTTATGAAAAACCTCTACGTGACCAGTTGAGAGGGGCGGTACACTCAGTCAAGCCACCAAAGCAATAACCCCTAATATCTAATTCCACCTGATATCCACCTATACCCTGATTCCACCAATGTTATATAAGTGTAATTGTATAACATTCAAAATTAAACCACATAAAATCAAATAGATATACATTGATCATTTTATCCTTGACATTTGAATGTTATTTAATTAACATATAAAGTATAGTTATATAACATTAAAAGGGGAATAAAATGAACTCAGTTGAACCCGTCAGGAAACAATCAGACCTGACAAAATTAAAAAAGTATCTGGCCAACAACAAGCGTGACCTGTTCTATTTTGTATTGGCTGTTAACACCGGCATCAGAACAGGGGATTTATTGGAATTGAGGGTTAAAGATATCAAAAATAAAAAAATAGGGGATCAGATTCCAATAATAGAACAGAAAACAGGCAAACAGAACTTTATTGTCATTAATAAGCCAATATTCACCACATTTCAAGAATATATATCAGCATATAAACCTATGGATAATGACTTTATATTTTTCTCCCGCAAAGGAAACAAGCAGGACAAGCATATACACGTGTTTAGCATGTCAAGGCTTGTCAAACAGTGGTTCACAGACCTAAACATCAAAGGGAACTATGGTTGTCACAGCTTCCGCAAGACGTGGGGGTATATGCAACGAGTCAGATATCTGGCTGACTGGTCAGTGATATGCAGAAGATACAACCACAGCTCACCCTCAACCACCATGCGATATCTGGGGATAACATCAGACGAAATATCAAACATCTGCCTCAATGAGATATAGCCTTATATGAATAGATAATACCAGGTTAATATCAGTGGAATATGACCTAATATGGCCATAGATGGATATCAGGTGGAATATGACATTATATAAGATCAGGTTAATATGGCCATAGATAATTTCAGGTGAATATGACCTTATATGGGACCATAGATAATACCAGGGTAATACCAGGTTAATATCAGGTGAATATGATTAAATTTTCTGTTTCTTGTTTTTTTTCTTGTTTTATTCTCTTGTTTTAGGCGTCAAAATCGCCTTTAATTTCAAATAGTTATAAGCAAAAAAGTATCGTGTGCAATACTTTTAGTATCGTGTGCAATACTTTTAATTTAAAAAAAACAATTTTCTTTTTTTTCTTTTAAGTTGTTGATTTTCTTTAGTTTATTTTGAAATTTCCCTTTTTTAATCTGGTTTAATTTTTTATTAACAAAAAAATGAATTCCATTTTGAAAAGAATCCCCTTCCCACTTGTCCGGCCGTCAAATAACCGTGATTAATTCTCTGTTTTTATTGTTGTATTTGACCATGTTTTTTTTCTTTAATATTTTCATTATGTTATATATATTCTTGATATTTATCCCCGTTGCGTCAGCTATATCCTGTCACTTAATCCTCATCTGTTGTTGCTGATACCCCATCGTCCGGCGGAATATATAAAATCAAACCTTATATTCTCTGAATTTTAAATTTGAAAGATTAAGGGCGTCAAAAATACGATCTGGGATTGACATATAACCATCAAGCATTAATATATCCTTCCAGTTATTCAACCCGAACATTATAGTCTCCATGGTCTTATAATCGTATTTTGTATTGTCATCCTTATCTTCCCCTTCATTTTCTGTTCCAGTCCCATCTATGGCCTGTGGTGAAGTCTCTGAAGTCTCTGGTGTCTGTGGTGAAGTCTCTGGTGTCTGTGGTGAAGTCTCTGGTGTCTGTGGTGAAGTCTGTGGTGTCTGTGGTGTCTGTGGTGTCTGTGGTGTCTCTGGTGTCTCTGGTGTCTCTGGTGTCTCTGGTGTCTGTGGATTCTGTGGTGTCTGTGGATCGTCGAGCTGAGCAAGCATATAATTCCAATCAACCTCACCATCTACTGTATATTGTCAGTCTGCGTTCATAATAAATCCTCCTGAATTTTTTTTTATTTTTGAAACATCAGAAGGGAATGAAAAGTATAAATAATATTACAATTTAATATATTTTTTCTTTTATTCTCCCTTTTTTCCATGGCCTGCGTTAATAGCACAGGCCATTTTTTTTGATAAATTAAATAAAATTATATAAATAAACATAGAAAGGCAATTAAATCTTTTTTGCTTTTCTATTTAAATATTTTTTCTATTTGTTTTCTTTTTTCATTTTGGAAACATCTCCTCTTCAATACCCGGTACTCCTAGAGCGCCGGGTATCTTTTTTTAATCTGTTAGTCTTTTCATTTGATTGAACAGTTTTATGCATTCACTCTTCTTGACTTCATCCGCTAATCCAGCACATAACATAAGACCCATAGCCATTTGAATAATTTTACTTGATAGATCACTTTCTTTCCCCATTAAGTTGCGTAGCTTATTGAAATGACTAATCAAACTAGTATTGGCATCGCTTGTATCTTGCTTGTCCCTCTCGACTGCTTCATATATCAGCTCAATTTGATTTCCCAGGGGATTTATGAAATACTCTGGTTTCTTATCTTCCTGCAATTTTTTGTAATGTTCTGTAACATGCTATATAATTTTCAATTCTGTCAAGTAAATCCTCATCTGATTCGTTTTTTTTACCCGCTTTTTTCAACTTCATTTTCTTTAATTCAGGCAATTCACCTTCAATATAATCACCTGATAAAGCTGGATTTTCTGCTATATTGTTCCATACAACCGCGACGTCTGTGCTTTTAGTGGTCATTTGTATCCTCCTTTCAGTTTAAATTTAACTCTTCAGATTCATTGTCATCTGAGAACATTCTCTCTCTTAGCCTCTGTAGCGATCTGTCGAATGCCAATGTCAATAAACCCCGTAGTGCAGTTGATTTATTAACGTCAAACTCGAAGCAAAACATGTTAAGAAGTAGCTGGAGTTCCGGGTTGAGCTTTAACCCGGTTACATTCGTCACCTTCCAGTTTCCGTGTTCATCAAATCATTTCTCTTTAAATTCATCTGATAACCCAGTGTTTTCTTTGAGGTATTTGTCAATTTTTCTGCTGATTCTTGTTGATTTTTCAATTTCGTAACCCATAATAAATCCTCCTGTTTGTTTTAAATTTGTTTCATTTATTTTAACGCTTTCTATTCTTATTTATAAGATTTTATAAATTTCCTGAAAACTGTTTAAACTGTTAATATCCTTCTGTATTCTGATGTTTGTGAAAATGTCAATAGAAAAAATGAATATCCCAACTTAGGCCAGTGTCTGATTGTCCAGTCAGCGGCCGTACACTTCGCCTGGTGGGATGTTTTGAAGAAGGATAAAAAGGCAAAAATTACAAAGTCAAGAGAAAAATAAAAGTTAGGAAAATCATATAGATCGGGTATAATTGAGGTAGTATATCTTCTTGATTTTTTATAATTAAAATGATAAAAAAGGAGCAAAGCAAATGGAAAAATGAATTAACCCACAATGAGGGGCATGTATGAAGGGTTCAATCCAATTCGAAAAAAAAAGAGGGGGTTATACCGTCTGGTGGTATGTCCCTGAAAAGAAACGCTCTGTCCCTATTCGTCATTACAATGGCGTCAAGCTATACCACATTAAGATGGCAGAGAAACTACTTGCGGCGATTCAAGGCACATTTGAAAAGGCACAACGGGGAGAATGTGTTTTCCGTATTGAGAATTTCCAGAAAGGTCAAAGCATTGATGTTATTGAACTTTTTGAAAATTGGCTTGAAACAAAAGACAAATTAAAACCCGGGGGTTTAAGTGTCTATACGTCACATTATAAGACATGGATCAAGCCCTTTTTTCTGGCGCGAAACATCGCCTTACATGAGATAGACCTTAACACTGTTAATTTATTGAAAAAACAGGTTGAAAAAAACGGCAAAGCCCCAAAAACAGTTAAGAATGTAATTGATACCATGCACTCCTTTCTTGATTATGCGTGGCGGAACGGTAGTATCATAGCAATACCACCCTTCCCCAAAAAATCAGAATATGGTTTAGGCCTGAAATCAATACCCACAATACCAAGGACTGTTCAATTTGAGATAATTAATTTGATCCCCGAACATCATCAACCCATATTCTTGTGGTTGGTCTTGCATCCCGGGAGACGACCGGGTGAAGCTATGGCCATTCAGAAGGATGATTATAATCAATTCAAGAATACATTCACGATTAGTCATGCAATATCTGATCGGAAGTTAGTCCAATACCCCAAAAATGGACAACATCATGAGATACCTTGTCATGATTCGTTTATCCCCTTTTTATATGATCTTTTAAAATCAGATAGTAAATTTCTATTTGTAAATCCGAGAGCAAGGAATGAAGGTAAACGATATGGGGATAATGTTTTAAATAATTTATGGCGTCAGGCTTGTAAGGATTATGGTATATCTATATCAATGTATAACGGCACCAAACACAGTACATTGGATTACTACTATAATGACTTGCAGGTACCGTTAACTGACCTTATGGAGCTCACCGGACATCAAAATCTTGAATCAATCAAGCAATATTCAAGGATGAATGTTGAAAGGAAAAGAAGATTATTGGACCTTGAGAATGACGCTCCACATCTCAAATTAATTAGTCTTAAAAAAATTAATAGTCACCAAATAGTCACCACACCAAATTTTGACGATAAAAAAACTAATAAAAACAAGGCTTTATAAAACAGTGACTAAATTCGATTCCCATGCACTTCCGCCATAATATACCGAAATAATTGAGTGAAATTTTTCAAATAGCGGAAAAATGACGCCCAAAAAACGCCCAAGATTCTGACCAGATATAATATTTCCGGTTATTTCCGGTGACAGTATATTTATTTCTTGACGAGTCAGTTTAATCAGAGTATAAAGTTTATCTATGGCACGAATGGCAAGAGTAGTGGCAGAAGGAATGCCGCATTATATCACACAAAGAGGCAACAGGCGTCAGCAGACCTTTTTTTCAGATGATGATTATCAGGCATATATCGACTTGATGGCTGAGTGGTGCGGGAAGTATGATGTGGATATATGGGCGTATTGTTTAATGCCAAACCATATCCACCTGGTTGCCGTCCCCGCAAAAGCGGAAAACCTTCGACTTGCCATCGGGGAGGCACACCGTCGTTATACCCGGCGCATCAATTTTAGTAAAGGGTGGCGCGGGCATTTGTGGCAGGAGCGGTTTTCATCATTTGTGATGGATGAGATGTATTTACTTGCGTGCGTTCGGTATATTGAAAACAATCCTGTTCGGGCAAAGCTGGTAAAAGCCCCTGAGCAGTGGGCCTGGAGCAGTGCATCTGCGCATATTTCAGGAAAGAAAGAACCCCTTGTGAATGTAGAGCCTGTATTGTCAATAATAAGCGGTAAGTGGAAGCAATTCTTAAAAGGCAAGTTGTCATCTGAAGAGATGGAAGATATCCGGAAACATGAAAGGACGGGCAGGCCTTTAGGGAATTTATCTTTTGTTGAGAATTTGGAGAGAAAGCTTGGCAGAGAATTAAGGCCGCAGAAGCCGGGAAGAAAGCCAAAGAATAAATAAATATACTGTCCGGAATTACTCGGAATTGCCATCCCGTACCTTAGGGTTCGTCACAAAATAATCTGACCATTTGGCTTGTTTTTTTCCCGTCTTCTTTGTTGCTTCGTCGGTCAAATAGCTTGCTATTCTCCCTCCTCGCGTCTCGAAGACGGAAAAAATTCCGGCGCCAAATTTACCCGACTTATTTTGTGACAAACCCTTAGCGGTACCCTGCCTCGGCCAGGCGGCTTCCTCCCGAAGGTCGGCCGATGTCCCGTTGCCATACCGCTACACCCTTCGCCTCCATCAGGCTGGGCCTAAGACTTGCCAAACAACTGCAACTCATGCTATATTTGGCTCACTTTTAAGAACATGTGCCGTGCCCGGCACACACAAAGCAAATGCACTCGGACGGCAAAAGCCGCGCCGCTTTGCTCTGCAACTTTTGCTGCCGGTGATTTGCGGCGTTATGCAATAATAAGGAGGAGTAAAGTTGAATAAAAATACTTTAAAATACTTAATTGATGTCACTATTTTTATTGATATGTGTTCAGTCACTGTCATTGGTTTATTATTGGGGTTTATTATTCCAAAAGGGAAAGTAGTCGATAAATATTTTTTGGGTTTGCATCGTCATGAGTGGGGTGATATTCATCTTTATTTGTCTCTTTTTCTTCTTGTGCTGTTGTTTTTTCATATTTGGTTTAACTGGATATGGATCGTTAATTCAACCAAACGCTATTTTGGAGAAAATTGGAGGAATGTTCTTTGGGGATATTCTGTTGGATGGATTGTAGTACTTTTTGTCGGCTGGATTGCAGTACAACTTTAGTAATTGCAACAATGCCGAAAAAAGGGCCAGGTAAATTCAGAGCGATCTAAAACAACAATAAAAGCAAATAATTATGCGATAGTGCATTTATTCAACACCTACGCGCTTTCGCCAATTTTATAATAATTTCAATACCTAAACACAAAACCGGGTATCTGCAAAAAAATCGATTTATTCGTGAAATTTCGTGGGTATATTCTATTTTTACCCACGATTCTACACGAATCATTTCTGTATTGATCAGGCATGACATCCAAAACATCAAAGGGGCATAAAATGCAGACCGTTCTCATTGAACCGACTACCTATGATACCGTTGAAAAAGCCGTGGACACGGTGTTTGAACGCTTCCCGCAACACCTTGCCGGCAAACGGGTGCTGATAAAGCCCAATGTGCTGCGAACCGCAAAACCGGAAGAAGCCGTGGTGACCCATCCGGCAGTCCTTCGGGCCGTGGTGCAGCGAGTGGCCGCGGAAAAACCAGCGGAAATCGTGGTGGGCGACAACCCGGGCCTTTTCAACTACGGGGCCATTGAAGAGGCCTTTGAAAAAAGCGGTCTCATGGAGGCCGCCATGGGCTATTACCGGAACATCGGAATCGATTCGGTGAAAATGGATTTCAACCCGGATTTCATGGCGTCGGTCAGCCTCTCCAAGTCGGCCCTGGACGCCGAGGTCATCATCAGCCTGCCCAAATTCAAAACCCACGGCCTCACCGTCATAACCGGGGCCATCAAGAACAGCTACGGCCTGCTGCCCGGCGCCCAGAAAGCAAAGCTCCACCAGGCGGCCGGCAGCCCGGAACGCTTTCACGAGGTAATCGTGGATGTTTTCAAGCTGCGAATCCCCGACCTGTTCATTGGGGACGCCGTGCTCGGCATGGAAGGCAACGGCCCGGCCTCGCCGGACACCAGAGAAATCGGCAAAATCCTGGCATCGGATAATGCCGTGGCCCTGGATGCGGTCATCGCTCAAATGATGGGGATTGACCCGGCCCGTCTCCGCTTTTTTGGAAAAGCCAAGGCCGACGGTCTGGGCGATTATGATCCGGCATCCATCAACATCATCGGCCCCGTGGAACCCATTCCTAACTTCAAGCTCCCTCCTTTAAGCGGGAAAGCCAACATCAACAACCCCGCCCTTCAGGACATGATGCAGCAGAAATCCCGCCTGATCCCCCGGGTCAGCGACGACTGTACCGCCTGCGGCACCTGCGTGGAACAATGCCCGGTAAACGCCCTTTCCATGGACGACAACGGCTTCCCCCACGCCGATGCCGACACCTGCATCACCTGCTTCTGCTGCCAGGAACTCTGCCCGGAAAAGGCGATTATGCTGGGATAAAAAATACGGCTTTACCACGAATGTAACGCAGCCATTATATATAAGGTGCCGGATCAACCCCCCTGGCCTTTCCCCGCTGGGCAAACCATTCTTCTTCGCTGACCGGGGGCGTTTCGCGCATATCTTCGGGTTTGGCCACGAGGGAGACGGCTTCCGATGGACAGGTGGTGATGCAGAGCCCGCAGCCGATGCATCGCTGGCGGTTGACACGGTAGATCTCATCGATCAGGTCGATGGCATTGACCTGACAGCGTTCATCGGCGCACACGCCGCACTGGATGCAGAGATCTTCGTCTATGACGGCAAGATAGTTGGAGCTTACCGCACCGGTGATGCCCAGTTCGTTGGTAGACCGCAGCACCCCGCAGCAGCACCCGCAGCAGTTGCAGATAAAAAAGTGGCCGCTCTGCACGTTGCCCACCAGGTGAACCAGCCCGGCCTCTTCCGATTTTTTAAGAATCTCATAGGCCTCTTCCTTGTTAATAACGCGCAGGCCAAGGGGATGATTGTCAAATATGCCCGGCACCGGCGCAATGGCAAGGCAGACTTCCAGAGGTTTTTCACAGCCTTTGTCCAGCATGGCCCGTTCTTTTTTGCAGATGCAGTCGTTAACCCCGAAGGACTGGCCGTTTTCGATGATGGCAGACACCCGGTCATAGGGGAGCGCCTCTTGGGCGTTCTGAAGCTGCTGCTCAATTGGCGCCACGCGCATGAGATTGGGGCCGTTTTTAAAAAACTGGCCCCCGAAATGGGGCATGTATTCGTCGCAGAGCTCGACAAATTCCCTGTCCATGCGGTTGATCTGGAATTCGTAAATCCCGAATACCCAGGGGACCATCTTATAGAGCCGCGTACCGCCCAGATCAACGCCGAAAACCAGGCCTCTTTGCCACATCCGGTCCAGGAGGGCGCCGAGTTCTTCCGGATCCCTGCCGGTGCGCTTGGCGATCTGGTCCACATTTTCAAAAATAAGGGTTCGTCACAAAATTAAGTTGGGCAAATTTGGCGCCGGAATTTTTTCCGTCTTCGAGACGCGAGGAGGGAGAATAGCAAGCTATTTGACCGACGAAGCAACAAAGAAGACGGGAAAAAGAACAAGCCAAATGGTCAAGTTATTTTGTGACGAACCCTAAGCCGCAGTTCGCAGAACAAATCCGCTTCGTCCGTCGCAAAGGCTTTTTCCAGAATTTTCATTTCCACCCCGCTGTCGGTTCGCGGGAATCCATTGGGCAGGGTGTCAAGCACATCGGCCAGACGTTCGTAAACGGTGATGTCGGTCATGTGGACGTCCTTTGGGTTTTGAGTTGTGAGTTGTGAGTTTTGAGGTATGAGGGGTGAGGGGTAAGTAGTGTAAGGGCATGTTCATTCCTCACTCCTCAAAACTCATCCCTCAAACCTACTCATCCCTCACAACTCATCCACAACTCATTCTTCACCCCTCCTGCGCAAGAGAGTTCAAGAGCAACGTAAGGGGCCGGTCCTCCTCGTTGGGCAGATTGAGGGAAATCGGTGTCGGTGTGCGGAACCGGTCCTTTCCGGGTTCCGCGGCCAGCCATTCCTCGCGAAGGGCCTTGACCACCTGGAACGCCGGGGATGAAATATCCACCAGGCTTCGTTCCAGCACCAGCGAAAGCCTGCCTTTTCTTTCTTCCAGGTGCATCAGGGGCGCGATGGGAATGCCGATGGGCACCCAGCTGGAAAACCCCTTTTCCAGGTTTTTAATAGCGGCCATCTGGCCGGTGGCACCGTTGGCGATCAGGGCAAACACCGTCATGCCGAGATTGTAGGTATAGGTACAGTCAAACCGCGTGGGGTCGTTGCCCCGGCCGTCATATCCATAAAAATGATTCTGGGTCTTGAACTTGGGCACGGATTGTTTGTATATCTTTTCCACGGCCGGCGGCACATCCTCGTTTTCGAGAATCACCCCTTCCTTGACCAGGTCGTCCTTGAGCATCTTCATGGAGGTAATATCATTATTAAAAAGCAGGTAATCTTTGCCCCAGTTTTTAAACAGCACCGGCCCGTAAAATGCCGGATCAAGTCCGGCCTTGTTGAGGGTGCCTTCATAATAATCCTTCTTGATGCCGATCCGGTATTCCCCTTTCTCCTTGAGGGTGTTGAGATAATCCGACACAAGCCCCATCACGACTTTTTCGGTTTCCACCTGAGAAAAAGGAAAGTTGCCGTGGCTGTCACGTTCCATCAAAAGTCCTTCCTGAAAAAACGGGGGAATATCATTAAACAGATCGTCGTCCCGGGTGTTCCAGATTGTAAAGGTCTTTTCTTCGCGGGAACGGCGGGCCAGCCGCCGCAGATGATCGAGCTTGTCTTCCAGAAGGGGAAAATCCGAATGGAAATCCGTATCATGGGTGTAGTTGTAATCCGCAATAATGGTGTTGAGCTTGATGATGAACACCTGGATTTCGTTAATGAATTCAAGCAGGCCCTCGGGCAGGACGATCACCCCGTAGTTTTTCCCCACGGCGGCCCGCCGGACGATGCCGTCACAGATGACACGGGACAGATGGCGCAAGGTCATGCCATAGGCATTATAATCCACGGTGCCGTTTTTCCGGGCCGCTTCAAGCCGGGCCACATCTACGTAATCGGCAAGATCTTCGCCGATAAAGGTCATGCTGGCGTGCGTCTGAAGGGCCACTTCCAGGGCGAGATGACTGGCGACCCGCCCCATGACCTTGCACACATGCCAGTATTTGACGTCGGAGCTGCTATCGGTGCACAGGTTGCTGATCTGCCCGGCGAACGAACGCGCGGCGGAATGAAATCCGAAGGACATGGCACACAATACCCGGTCCTCATCGTCCCGGACCTGGATGTCGCCGTCAATGGTTTTGGGCACACCGATCACCTGAACACCGTCCTCCATCATGGCCTGGGCCAGAAACGCGGCATTGGTGTTGGAGTCATCACCCCCGACAATAACCAGCGAATGGAGTTCAAACTTTTTGCAGGTTTCTTTTGCCATGGCCATCTTTTCCGGAGTGTCGATTTTTGTGCGACCGGTCTTGATCATTGAAAAACCGCCAAGATTGCGATGGGCATTGACCATATCGGCCGTTATCTCAACGGCCTCCCCCTCAATGACACCGTCGGGGCCGAGGATGAAGCCTAAAATCCGGGTATCCGGATTGGCTTTTTTCGCGGCATCGAAAAGGCCGGCGATCACGTTATGCCCGCCGGGGGCCGGACCGCCGGAAAAGACGATGCCGATATTGCGCCGCTGGCAATATTTTTCCTTGAAGTCATCGCCCGGCGCGTCTTCCCGGTAAACCTGCTGCACCATGTTCTGAATGATATCGGGAAGCTGCTTTTCGGCTTCCCGGTTTATCGTGTATTTGAAACCGCTTACATTGCGGCTCGCTGTGTAGTCCCCGCTGAACGCATCACATTTATCCGGTATAAACTCCCTGCGGGCCCGGGCTTCGGCGCTTAAACCGTGAATGGCCCGGTTCACCGAGTCTTTTTCAAGAAATTCACTGATGTTGAAATCACTGCTTGTCATGAGACCTCCGTTCTCTGAATATTCCCAACACAGATCATAAATGGGTTGCGTTGAATCCCACCACTACGGTATATGGAAAGATGCTAGTTAATTTTATCTGGTATAATATAGGAGCCGGTGAATTGATGTCAAGGAATTCACTGCCGCCGGCAGTGTAAAAGTAAAGTTGTCCACACCCCGCCAGCGATGAAGGCTGCATGCATTTACGCTTGCCAGGTCTTTGGCGGCTGGCCTTTTTGATGGATATTGCTTTCATCCCTTCTGCTGTTCCCGGATGGCCTGCACCTTGTCGTTATAATAAGCGATAACCTCCTTACGCCGCAGCATCCCAATTAACCGATCCGGTGCATCCGTATAGACCACCGGAATGGCTTCGATGTTTTTCATGGTAAATTTATTTATGACCTCATTCAGGTCCTCTTCCAGGGTGGTCCGGATGATATCGGAGGTGGCAATATCCTTGACCACGATCAACGATTCCATTTCCACGTCAAACAGTATCTTTCGCAGGTCCGTATGGGAAAAAATACCTTTGAGCCGGTCATTGTTATCAACAACTGGAAAATACTGCTGGGTGGTATTGGTGAAAAAAAGCTTGAACTGGGTGAGGTTCATGGATTCGGGAACAGAGCTGACGGTACGAATCTGGGGCTCGAGTTCCTTGACTTTGGCGGTTTGCAGAATATCGATGAAAAACTCCCCGCTATGGGCCGGGGATGCGGCACGGTTCTGGACCTGCTGACAATAGATGGACCATTTCGGTGATAACTGATAGCACAGAAGGCAGACAAGAAGCGCGGGCAAAAGCATTTGATAAGAGTTGGTCATCTCGGCGACAAATATGATGGTTGAGATGGGAGCATTGGAAATAGCGCTGAAAAAACCGGCCATGCCCAGCACCACCATGACCTCGGGCACCTGGATGATATTGGGGGTGAATTTGTGAAAAATCTGCCCCATAGCCCCGCCCAGGGCGCCGCCGATTACCAGGGAAGGCCCGAAGACCCCGCCACTGCCGCCGGAGCTGATGGTAAACGAGGTGGTGAGGATTTTGCCGAAGGCTACCCCCAGCAGCATAAACAGGCCGATTTCGTTGAAAAGGGCTTCCTGAAGCACGCCGTAACCGAATGCCAGCGTTTCCGGCAGAAAAAATCCCACCATTCCCGTTAAAAGCCCGCCCAGTGCGGGTTTAAGATGCAGCGGCATCCGGAGGAATTTAAAAAACCGTTCCACCCCGTAAAAAATCTGGACATAAACAAAACTGACGCCCGTGAGGATAAGGGCCAGCACAATGTAAGGGCCAAGCTCGGCGGGATTGCTGAATTTATACGCCGGCGAGGTAAAAAGCGTTCCCCAGCCGAAGACGAGGCAAAACAGACAATAGGCCACCACCGAAGAAATACCGGCCGGTATCAGTACATCGGCTTCAAAATCCGGGTCCCGGTACAGCACTTCGGCGGCAAAAAGAGCACCTGCCAACGGGGCGCGGAAGATACTGCCCACGCCGGCCCCCACGCCGGCCGCCAGCATAATCCGACGCTGACGCTCGGAAAGTTTCAGCCGGGTGCCCAGATAGGAACCAAACCCCCCGCCGATCTGGGCAATGGGGCCTTCCCTACCCCCGGAACCGCCGGATGTAAGGGTTATGGCCGAAGCGATGGTTTTGACAAACGGCACACGGTGGCGGATAAAGCCGCCCTTGTTGTGGTAGGCGTCGATGGCGGCATCGGTACCGTGTCCCTCGGCTTCAGGGGCAAAGGTATACACCAGCCAGCCGCTGACAATGCCGCCAATCGCCGGCAGAACGAGCAGAATCCAGCGATTGAAAGGTGTGGCCGTAGGGTGAAACAGGTTGGGTTCGCCGCTTGGACCGCTGGGTCTGTATCCGGCGATCATGTCGAGGATAAAATGCAGCCCCGCATCGCAGAGAAACTGAAATACGATAGACCCCATGCCGGCGATTAAACCGATCAGCACAAAGTAAAAAAGACTGATGCCTTTGGATTGTCTTTTGGCGAATATGGCTTGGATCTGCCGTAAAAATCGTCTCGTCTTGTCCAGCATGGAGCGTCGGTTTCTTTTGTTTATTATTCAGTTTTGTTATTATGTTTCACATCGTCACACATGGTATAAGGAGACGACAGGGGGTGCTTTGTCAAAATCGCAATATCTGGACGGACACAAACTATTGCCAACCGGCTAATGCCAATGGTCTTGCCTGCACCCCGGCCCTACCAGCACCAGGCTGTTTGGAAAAATAGACTGAATCATTTCCGCAGTGCTGCCGAAAACGATATTTTTCAACTTGCCGTGACCGGAAATGCCCATGACGATCAGCGCCTCATGAGAGATGATGAAGTGGTTCTCCGCAAACTCCCCGTCATTGAAAAAAAACCAGTTTTCCATGACCTCGTTCAGGTCCGGCCACAGACCGCGGTCTTTTATCACCCCCTGATAATGGGATTCGGGATTATCATTTTCCCGGATGGTCACTACATCAAGCGGGACGCCGGCAATCCGCGCCGCCTTTATGCCAATCCGCATGGATTTTACGCCGTTGGCAGACCCCCCGAACATCACCACGATCCGGCGCCATTTTTTGAATACCTGACAGGGAATAAAAACGGGAAACGGCGCATGCAGCAGAATATCCCGAACCTTTGATCCGATACGGCCCAGGCCAATTTTGGAGGAAAGGTCACTGATAACGCGCGGACAGGCCATAAACTCAAAATCGGTGGGAATGTCCGGCAGATTGGAACCCGTATAGGCCGATGGGGTCACAAAGCTGGCCGTCCCGTTATGATCGGCCAGTATGGTTTCAATGTTCCGCTCCGCAGTATCCGTATGGTTGATATAGGAGGAATCAAGATCCACCTCCACCGCCCCGGTGCGAAAGTACATCAGCATTTTTTTCATTCGGGGAATATATACATGAAGGGCCAGGTCCAGTTTTTTGCAGAAATAAATGGAATGCAGCAGATTTTCCCTTCCGTACGGCGTATTTCTGTAAATATGCAAATGGTGATATGCCAATTGGCCTCCTTGCGGAATGATATAAGCCCGTCAGTTAGCTGAACTCAGCACTATACCTATCATATGTAAGCGGAAATTCAAAATTCAAAATAAAATCAGATTTTGGTTTATCGCTGTAAGGGATTCATCCAAATCGGGATCGGAATCCAAAGCACTTTAAATCTGAACAAGGAAAGCTGAATATCTAACGCTTTATGCAAGTTCAAGTTGAAATGACCGAATGCACATCGAGACTTCGATCCCGATTTCGATTTCGATAGCGATTTGGATCGTGCAATGCCGCAACACCGAAAAAATATTGATAAAATATGAAAAATATTGTAGAAGCAGGACTAGGATGGGTTTATAAAAGTCAAGCAACCAAAACAGCAAAGGACGTAAAACTTCATGAAGCTCGATACCGTGCTCAGCATTAATGAAATCTGGGCCAGCCAGATAGTGTCCGTCCAAAAATTAGTTAGTGTCCGAATCCGGCTTTTAAAAATCAGGATTTCATTGACAACAAACAGGATTCCCAATAAGGCTTAATCGTTTAAATTCAAAACGGACGGCAATCATGATCAAAAATATGAAAAAATATGCATTGTGGCCGGTATTATCCACATTGTTGTTCTTTCTTCACTTACCGGCAGCCGGAGCGACTGTGATGCCCGGCCCGGAGGCCTCCCCGCCCCCGCCCATTCTTATCGATAATTCATTGAGCACCATCCATTTTGGCGATCATCTGCAATACATGGAAGACCCCGACGGCAATCTCACTGTCACCGATGTGATCCGCCAGGAGCCGGGGGGCTGGAAGCAGTCTGAAACCGAGAGTCTCAATTTCGGCTTTACCGAATCGGCCTACTGGTTCCGGTTCACCGTTGACAATACCATGCCGGGGCCCACGGAATGGCTTTTTGAAATCACCTATCCGCTGATTGACCATATCGAACTTTATATTCCCCAGGCCGGCGGGTTTTTTAAAAAAATCAGCGCCGGCGACCGGTACCCGTTCTCGCACCGGGAAATATCGGATAAAAATTTCTTGTTTCGTATCAAGCAGCATTCCGGAAGTCAGACCTTCTACCTGCGCATTCAGACGAAAAGCTCCATGACCCTGAAGCCGGTGATCCGTTCCCACAACTCCTATATCGCCAGGATCAACAACACTTATCCCCTTTTCTGGATCTACTACGGCGCCATGCTGATCATGATATTTTATAATCTGGTGCTGTATTTTATTATAAAGGACCGGAGTTATGTTTACCTGGTTTCATTTATATTTTTCTATATTCTGTTTCAGTTCACACTGAACGGATTCGCCTTTCAATACCTGTGGCCCAATGCCGTTTGGTGGGCCAACAACTGCCTTCCCCTGTTCATGGGGCTTGCCATTGCCTTTATTGTCATATTCATCCGGTCGTTTTTGAACATCAGCACGCTGTATCCCGACAGCCTCGTGGACAAAGGCACCAAATACCTGGCCGTTATACCCAACATGGCCTGGGCGGTGTGCTCGCTTTCCGTGCCCTATGACCTGAGCATTAAAGTAGCCACCTTTCTGGCCATCTTCTCCAGCGCAGTCACGGTCATTACCGGATTATTTTCACTGGACATAACACGTTCGCTAAAATTCATTGTTTTCAGTTGCGCGGTATTGTTCTTCGGGGTTATTCTTTATGCCCTAAAGACATTCGGCCTTCTGCCGGCAAACATCATCACCAACTGGAGCATTCAGGTCGGGTCGATTCTCTTTGTCTCCCTGCTGTCCATTGCACTGGCCGACAAGATCACGGTTTTGAAAAACGATCTGATTCTGACCAATTCAAAGATTTCCCAGATGCTCAAGACCGTCTCCGGCGGCGTTGACGAGAACATGAAAAGCCTGGAGGAATGCCGGGAAGATGAAATCGGCGGCATCTTAAACGAAAGATTTTCAACCTTCATGGACCGGTTCCGCGACCTGGTCAGTGACGTGGCCGGCAATGCGGATATACTGGAATCTTCCTCCGCGGACCTGCTGGACCTCTCCGAACAGATGACCACCAAGACCAATGAAATTTCAACCAACTCCAATTCGGTGGCGTCATCTTCCGAAGAAATGAGTACGAAAATGACTGCCATCGCCAGCACCATGGAGCAGACGTCGCAGAACATTAACCTTATTGTTTCCTCCATCGAGCAGATGACCGACACCTCGGATGAAATCACCAACAGCACGGAATCGGCAAGAATGACCACGGAAAATGCAGTGGGGCAGGCCCGTAACGTTTCGCAGAAGGTGGATGATCTGGGGACCGCGGCCGAAAAAATTGGTTCTGTTACCGAAGTCATTACGGAAATTTCCAAAAAAACCAATCTGCTGGCGCTCAACGCCACCATCGAAGCAGCCCGGGCCGGTGAGGCTGGCAAGGGGTTTGCGGTGGTGGCCAGCGAAATTAAGGATCTTGCCAAACAGACGGCGGAAGCCACCCAGCAGATCAAAAAACAGATTGATGAAAACAAAAACGCCACCACCGAGGCAGTCGGAGAAATCTCCCAGATTGTGGACATCATCAATAACGTGAACGAGATCGTCTCCTCCATCGCATCTTCCATCGAGGAGCAATCCGTATCCACCCGGGAAATCGCCAGCAACGTCTCCCAGATGTCCCAGGGAGTGTCCGAGGTCAACAAGAGCATTGCCGAATGTTCATCCGTGGCCAATGGCGTTTCAAAAGAGGTAGTATCCCTGAGCGACGGTTCCAAGCACCTGGATGAAAACAGCACGCATGTGAGGGAAAGCGCGGATGAGTTGCTGAAAATGGCGAAGTACCTGGCTGAGTTGATACAGAAATTTCAGGTCTGATGGCACGACATGATTGAAATATTGAGAAAACGGCGGAGCATAAGGGTTTACGAAGAAAAGCCGATTGCACCGGAAATGATAGCGGTATTGAAGGAAGCCCTGTTACGGTCGCCTTCTTCACGGAATATCCGACCGTGGGAGTTTCTGTTTATCGAGGATAATATCCTTCTGGAAAAGCTGTCCCGGTCAAAACCCCATGGCGCGGGATTTTTGAAAAATGCCGCCCTGGGTATCGTGATATGCGGCGAAAGCAACGTATCGGACGTATGGGTGGAAGACTGCTCCATCGCTTCGATTATCGGACATCTGACAGCCGAATCCCTGGGGCTGGGAAGCTGCTGGATTCAGATCCGGAACCGGGATCACGATGGAACGACAACTGCAGAAGCCTATATTCGGGATATTCTCGGGCTTGCCGACAACCTGTGCATCGAATCGATTCTCGCGGTGGGGTATCCGGCGAAGAAGAAGGCCGGCATCGCCGAAGATGACCTTCCGTGGCAGAAGGTCAAAACGATCCCCTGACGCTTGCAGCTCAGCCGTCATACACCTCCCGGACCTTAGGGAAGCGGAAAAAACGAATATACCCGCCTTGCTTGTCTTTTGACCCGTATTCTTTGTTGCATCAAAGGTCATATATCCTGATATGCTCCCTTTGATGCGCCTTGAATACGAATCA